>JAYVQJ010000350.1:0-8821 GCA_043777235.1 Planctomycetia bacterium | reverse complement strand
CGGTTCATCCGTCATAGCTTGGCACTCCTTTGCTCGATGACGGCTTAAAGATAGATCTTTCCCCCGGTTAACTCACCACGACTTCTCGGATAGCCTCTGAGATTCCCTTTGAGCCCGAACCGACGAAACCAATCAATCGTGACCGCGTGAAGTATTATCTTGCAGGCGGTTGCTACACGCCCTCTTCCGACACGACGACGGCTCGCAAGTACTCACGGTTCAGCCGAGCGATGTTCGTGACGGAGACTTCAGCCGGGCAGGCGGCTTCGCATTCGTAGGTATTGGTACAGCCGCCGAAACCTTCCTTGTCCATTTGAGCCACCATGCGGGTGACTCGACGGGCGCGTTCCGGCTCACCTTGAGGCAGCAGCGCGAGTTGGCTGACCTTCGCGCTGACGAACAGCATCGCGCTGGCGTTCTTGCACGCGGCGACACAGGCCCCGCAGCCGATGCAAGCAGCGGCGGCCATACTCTTCTCTTGGCGGTCGCGACCGACTGGCAAGCAATTGGCGTCCTGAGCATTGCCCGTGTTGACGCTGACGTAACCGCCGGCCGTGATGATGCGGTCGAAGGCCGCTCGGTCAGTCGCGAGGTCGCGGATGACTGGGAACGCGCTGGCTCGCCACGGTTCAATGACGATCGTGTCGCCGTCGTCGAAGCGTCGCATGTGGAGTTGGCACGTCGTTGTGGCTCGATCGGGGCCGTGAGCTTGGCCGTTGATCATCAGGCTGCACATTCCGCAAATGCCTTCGCGGCAGTCGTGATCGAACGCGACCGGCTCTTCACCCTTCTGGATCAACTGCTCGTTGAGCACGTCGAGCATTTCCAAAAACGACATGTCCGGCGAGACATTTTTCATCTCGTATGTTCGGAACTCGCCACGAGCATTCGGGCCGGGTTGCCGCCAGATTTTCAGGGTCAGGTTTAAGCCGCGGCTGCTGGACATTCTCGGTTGCTCCGATACCTAAAAAATGAAACCGCTAATCTGCGCTAATGCCAAACTTTGATTAGCGAGGATTAGCGCAAATTAGCGGTTCCTCGTCTTCAAACTTTTCATTCGCGGTAGCTTCTGGTCGTCAGATGCACGTTTTCAAACGTCAGCGCTTCCTTGTGGAGTTGTTCTTTTTCGCCAACAAAGCTGTCGTGACCACCGGTGTATTCCCAGGCGGCGGCGTGGCAGAAGTCAGCATCGTTCCGTTTGGCTTCGTTGTCTTCGGTTTGATGCTCTTCGCGGAAGTGCCCGCCGCAGGACTCTTCGCGAGTCAATGCGTCGTGAACCAACAGCTCGCCAAACTCCAGAAAGTCAGCGACCCGGCCGGCGTGTTCCAAGTTTTGATTGAACGCTTCGCCTGTTCCCATCACGCGGACGTTCTTCCAGAACTCGTCTCGCAGAGCGGCGATCTCTTGCTCGGCTTGCTTGAGGCCGGCGTCGTTGCGAGCCATGCCGCATTTCTCCCACATGATCTTGCCGAGCGAGCGGTGGAACGAATCAACGGACCGCGTCCCCTTGATGCCGAGCAACTTCGTCACGCGAGCCTTCGCCGCTTCGAGCGCGCCGCGAACTTCCGGATGATCGTCGGTGATCTTCGGCAGCTTCGACGTCGCGAAGTGATGACCGATCGTGTACGGGATCACGAAGTAACCGTCGGCCAAGCCCTGCATCAGCGCTGACGCGCCGAGTCGATTGGCTCCGTGATCGGAGAAGTTGGCTTCACCGAGACAGAACAAGCCGGGGATCGTGGTTTGCAGGTTGTAGTCCACCCACAGGCCACCCATCGTGTAGTGGACGGCGGGGTAGATTCGCATCGGCGTCGAGTACGGGTCTTCGCCGGTGATCTTCGCATACATTTGGAAGAGGTTGCCGTACTTCCCTTTCACGACCGCCGCACCGTCGCGTTTGATCGTGTCGCGTAAATCGAGATAGACAGCGAGCTTCGTCTCGCCGACGCCGAAGCCTTCATCGCAGGCCTTCTTGGCCGCTCGCGAGGCAACGTCGCGCGGGACGAGGTTGCCGAACGCTGCGTAACGACGCTCCAGGAAGTAGTCGCGATCGTCATCGGGAATTTCGTTCGCCGGGCGAGCATCGCCGGGGTTCTTCGGCACCCAAACGCGGCCGTCGTTGCGGAGGCTTTCGCTCATCAACGTCAGCTTCGACTGATGATCGCCGCTGACCGGGATGCACGTTGGATGAATCTGCGTGAAGCACGGATTGGCGAAGAACGCCCCACGCTTGTGACAGCGCCACGAGGCCGTGACGTTGCAGCCTTTCGCGTTCGTCGAGAGATAAAAGACGTTGCCGTACCCGCCGGTCGCGAGCAGCACCGCATCGCCCGTGTGCGTTTCAAACTCGCCAGTGACGAGATTCCGCACGACGATCCCGCGCGCGACATCGTCCACCTTGATGAGATCCAGCATCTCGCGCCGAGCGTACAGTTTCACTTTGCCGAGATCGACCTGCCGCATCAGCGCTGAATACGCACCGAGCAACAACTGCTGTCCCGTCTGACCGCGCGCGTAAAACGTTCGCGAAACCTGCGCGCCGCCGAACGAGCGGTTCGCCATCATCCCGCCGTAGTCACGTTGGAACGGAACTCCCTGAGCGACGCACTGGTCGATGATGTTCGTGCTGACCGACGCCAGCCGATAGACGTTCGACTCGCGAGCGCGGAAGTCGCCCCCTTTGACCGTGTCGTAGAACAATCGCCAGACCGAGTCACCGTCGTTGCAATAATTCTTCGCCGCGTTGACGCCACCTTGAGCCGCGATGCTGTGTGCTCGGCGCGGCGAATCCTGAAAGCAAAACGCTTTGACGTTGTAGCCCAACTCCGCCAGCGACGCCGCCGCGCTCGCTCCGGCCAGGCCGGTGCCGACGACGATGATATTGAACTTCCGCTTGTTCGCCGGATTGACCAGCTTGAGGTCAAACTTATGTCGATCCCAAGCGGTCGTGATGTCGCCGGTCGGCGCATTCGATTGCAGCCGAGACGAGCCTTGAGTTGTTGTCGCGTGACCTTCAGCCATGAGGCCGACTCCAATCAATATTCGCGTTGATTCGTTGGAATCCGTTAGTTCGGGTCGCCAAGCTCACGCTTCGCTTTTGAATTCACCCGTTGTTCGATTCGGGGATCATCGACACCCTTCAATGTCCCAGACGACGGCTCATCCAAGAGGATGATCGAATGTTCGATGTTGCTTTTTTTCGTGGACGACGGCGGGGCTTCGCGATTTTTGATAGCCGCGATCGGCACCGGATCGAGGCTTTGATTGGGCATCGTCCGCCCGGAGTTGGCCGAGGTCGTTGAAGCCGGCGCGAAGACTCCGCGGAGCGCTCCGCTGATCGGGAACGAGGCGAAACCAACTCCCATCGTGATGGCGAACACCAAACCGAACGTCTTGATCGCTGGCGTGTACTTCGGATGGTTGAAACCCAGCGACTGGAACGCACTTTGGAATCCGTGAGCCAAGTGAGCCAGCAACGCAAAACTGCCGATCGCGTAGCCGGCAATCGTGATTAAGTTCGCCGATGCCAGAAGTCGCATCGCTTTGTCATACGGTTCGATTTTCTTGAGCGTCCCCGCCACGTTGTTTGTGTAATACGCCTTGTCCCGTAGCTCAAACTTGAAGTCCATCAAATGCAGGATCAGGAATCCCAGCACGACAATGCCGGTGACCAGCATCCACATGTCTGGCCGAATGGCCTCCATCGCAATGCGGCCTTCTTGCTTGGACCGCGTCACCGCATAGCCGACTTTCCGAGCCGCTCGATTTTCCGCCGAGACCTGCAAGGCGATGACGATATGCGCAATGAAGAGCCCGAACAGCCCGACCTCGGCGATCGCCAGTAGCGCGGCTTGCTTGTGCAGCGCGTGAGCGTATTCGTTGTACGAGTGCCCGTTGTCGGGCGCGTACAGCAAAAAATTGCCAGCCAAATGCGCGACCAGGAAGCCGCACAACAACAATCCGGTGATCGACATCACCACCTTCCTGCCCACCGAGGTGGACAAGGCGTTCAACAACCAACGCAAGGTGGTCTCCTTTTTGTCATTCGTGAATCAAACATCCGAGCAAAGCGGGCGGGATTATAGGGCTGGCCGAAGTGGCTGCAATCGACGCGACAAGGTTGTGATTCGCGACGGTCGTCAATACACCAATCTCACCTCGAAATTCCTTTGGGAGCACGTCAATGAAAGCGATGAGTCTGTCTTTCGTCTTCGTCCTCGCGGCCATGTCCTCCACGTTGTCGGCAACTCGCGCGGAAGAACCGGCTGTCTGGAAAGCGGGCGTCGCGACCGTCGCCATCACACCGCGGCAGTCGATGTGGATGGCTGGTTACGCTTCACGCACGAAGCCGTCTGACGGAACGCTGTCCGAATTGCACGCGAAGGCGTTGGCGATTGAGGACTCGAACGGGACGCGAGCGGTCATCGTCACAACGGACTTGATCAGCATCCCTCGGCCGCTGAGACAACAAGTCGCGATGGCGGTGGCCAAGAAGCACAAGCTCGATCCGAAAGGGTTGTTGCTGAACTGTTCGCACACGCATTGCAGTCCGGTCGTGAAAGACGATCTGGAAATGTCGGTCATGTATCCGATCGAGCCGGAGCAGCGGCAGCGGGTCGAATCGTATTTCGTTTCGCTGACCGACAAGTTGATCGGCTTGATCGGTGCGGCCGTCGAGGACTTGCAGCCGGCGAAATTGTCGTACAGTCATGCTCGGTGCAGCGTCGCGATGAATCGCCGACTGCCGACGAAGGACGGATTCCAGAACAGTCCGTATCCCGACGGCCCGGTCGATCATGATGTGCCAGTGCTGCGCGTCGAATCGCTCGACGGCAAGACGCTGCGAGCGGTCGCGTTCGGATACGCCTGCCACAACACGACCACCGCGCTGATGCAGTTCAACGCCGACTACGCGGGGTTTGCTCAGACCGAAATCGAGAAGGCTCATCCCGGCGCGACCGCGCTGTTCGTGATGGGCTGCGGCGGAGATCAGAACCCGTACCCGCGCGGACAGATCGAATGGGCGATGACTCATGGCAAAACGCTCGCGACGGCGGTCGAAGCTGCGCTGCTGCCGGCACCGACACCAATTCGCGGATCGCTCAAGTTCGACCTGCAAGAAATCGACTTGCCGTTTGAGCCAGTGACTCGCGAGGAGTTGCTGACTCGCCGCGACTCGAAGGACGGCTATGTGAAACGGCGCGCGGAATCGCTGCTCGCGGAACTCGAAAAGAACGGCAAGGTCCGCGAGAGCTACCCGTATCCGGTGCAAGTGCTGCAACTCGGCGGCGAGGTGACGATGGTGACGCTCGGCGGCGAGGTCGTCATCGACTACGCCTTGCGCCTGAAACGAGAACTCGGCGACATCCCTGTTTGGGTCGCCGGGTACAGCAACGACGTGATGGCCTACATCCCTTCGGAACGAGTGCTCAAAGAAGGTGGCTACGAAGGAGTCGGCGCGATGAATTACACGAATCTGCCGTCCGCATGGCGAGCGGGCGTCGAAGAACGCATCGTCGGAACGGTGCGAGAGATGACGTCGCGATTGCGGAAGTAGTCTTCCATTCGCGGTAGCCACGCTCGCCAGAGCGTGGGAGAACAACTCGATTGGCCCACGCTCTGGCGAGCGTGGCTACGATCTTTCCACAATTCATGCCCGACCTTGAACAACGCTTTGAACTTCTGCGACGCCGAGCCGGATTCGTGCTCGCGCCGTTGTTATTTGCGTTCGTGCTCACAGCGAACTTCGAGAGCTTGGCCGACAAGCCGGCTGCGCATCGGCTGGCGGCGGTGATGGCGGCGGTCGTCGTGCTGTGGGTGACCGAGGCGATCCCGATGGCACTGACTGCGTTGCTCGGCGCGACGGCGTGCGTCATGTTGCAAGTGGCTCCGGCAAAGAATGTGTTCGCTCCATTCGCCGATCAACTGATGTTTCTCTTCATCGGCTCGTTCATGCTCGCGCGAGCGATCGAGTTGCATGGCCTCGATCGGCGGTTGGCGCTGAGCGTGCTGACTCTGCGAGCGGTCGGCGGCAGTCCGTCACGAGTGCTATTTGCGTTCGGAGCGACGACGGCGTTTATCTCGGCTTGGATCAGCAACACCGCAACGACGGCGATGATGTTCGCGATCGGACTGTCGATTCTGAAAGTGCTGCGAGACGACGGACGGAGCAAAATCGATCCGCGATACGCGACCGGGTTGATGCTGATGACGTCGTTCTCGGCGTCGATCGGTGGGCTGGCGACGCCGATTGGGACGCCGCCGAATGTCATCGGGCTGAATTTCATTCGGAAACTCGTGACCCGCGAAGGCGCGGCGATCGACGTCACGTTCTTCGAATGGTGCCTGATCGGCGTCCCGATCGTCGTCGTGCTGTACTTGTTCATGTTCGCGTACTTGAATTGGTTCTGCCCGGCTGGAGTCACCGAGCTTGCCGGAGGTCGCGAGTATCTCGAACGGCAACGGCGAGAGCTTGGTCCGTGGACTCGCGGGCAACTTAGCACGCTGGCCGCGTTTGTGGTGATGGTCGTGCTGTGGGTAACACCCGGAGTCATCGCGCTCGGCTGGGGCGAGACCAGCGAAGCCTACAAGTGGTGCAAGTCGAGTCTGCCGGAAGCGGTGCCGGCGTTGCTCGGTGCGGGTCTGTTGTTTCTGTTGCCCGGCAAACAGGGCCGTCCCGCGCTGGCATGGTCCGAGGCGACGCAGATCGACTGGGGTGTCGTGTTGCTTTACGGAGGCGGCTTCGCGTTCGGGATGTTGGCTCAAGAGACGGGGCTGGCGGACATCCTCGGCAAGAACATGATCGCCTGGTTGCCAAACGCGGGGAGCTTCGGATTCCTCGTGGCGGCGACGCTCGTGGCGACGCTGGTTTCGGAAGCGACGTCGAACACCGCGTCGGCGAACATCGTCGTGCCGGTCGTCATCACGATGGCGACCGCCGCCGGAGTCGATCCGCTCGAACCGGCGCTCGGCGCGACGTTTGGTTGCAGCCTGGGCTTCATGCTGCCGGTGAGCACTCCGTGCAACGCGATTGTGTATGGCTCCGGCCTCGTGCCACTGGGCCGCATGATTCGTTACGGCGCATTGCTGGATGTCGCGGGGACGATCGTGATTGTCGCGGTCGTGAAATTGCTGGGGGCGTTGGTACGCTGACTAACCCGAAGCGTGAGCGAGGGCGAACGCTTCAAAACGCTTCGCATCGCAGTCGTTCGGAGCGCTCGCCCTCGCTCACGCTTCGGGTTAGTGTGTTGCCGTTTCAAGGATCAACCATGTCAGCCGACAGTCTCGAACACGACGAACGTCAACGCTTGCAGCGGCAGTATGCCGAGATCGCGACGTTGGCTGGCGGGCTGGCTCACGAGATCAAGAACCCGCTCTCGACGATGAGCATGTTGCTGGAACTGCTGGCCGAGGACATGGACGGTGCCGAGGCTCAACGCGAGCGGCGGATGCTGACCAAGGTGCAGACGATTCAAAAAGAGTGCCGGCATCTCGAAGACATTCTGAACGCGTTTCTCAAGTTCGCTCGCGTCGGCGAGATCACGCTGACTCCGACCGACCTGAACTTTGTCGTGACCGAGTTCATCGACTTTTTCGCGGCAGAAGCGAAGGAACATCGGGTCGAGATCAGTCCGCACTTCGACAGCGATCTACCTCGCGTTTCGCTGGATGTCTCGCTGATGCGGCAAGTGCTGTTGAATCTGGCGTTGAACGCGCAACAAGCAATGCCCAGCGGCGGGCTGCTGGAGCTGCAAACGTTCGCTCGCGACGGCCGAGTTCATCTCGCCGTGATCGACAACGGACAAGGCATGGACGAGAAAACTCGCTCACGACTGTTCGAGGTCTTCTTCTCGACGAAACCCAGTGGCAACGGACTCGGCCTGCCGACGGTTCGCAAGATCGTCGATGCCCATCGCGGGACAATTACCTGCGAAAGCGAACTTGGCCGCGGCACACGCTTCACGATTTCGCTGCCGCCGGCCAACTAACCCGACGAGGCTGTGAGTTTTTCGAGATTCGTCGTCAAATCATCTCCCGTCGCGGATTTTTTGTTCGGGAGTTTGTTGGTTCGGTTCGTGTGGCGGTTTTGGCGACGGGCGCGTCGCGTTGGTTCGTGTGCGTGCTGGGTTAAAATGGGGATTTGGTTTCGCGGAGTCTGGGAAAACGCGGTTTCGGTCTCGACTCGTCGCTTCAGAGGACGCCCAGTTGCCACATTCGCATCCAGTTGAACGTGAGCGCGTACCACAGGCTCACGGTTCGCACTTTGGCCAGGCCGCGAACTCGGAATTGTTGCAGGCCGCGGTTGCCGCTTTCGACGTCGTGGCACACGATTGAGTGACTGTCGATCGGCCGGCCAGCAAGAAGCCTCTGCAGAACAGCCGAAAGCTGTTGTCCGTTGGCTTGCCGCGACATTATTTGTGGTGCTCGCAAATTCTCAAAATTCTCGTGCCGATCCCCCTTGTCCCATTTCGCAGACCTTTGATATTGTCCGCCCCTTGCCCCGGTGAGACGGGGGTTCGAACAACGATTCGCATGGCAAGGAGGCCATCGTGAGTTGGATTCATGCACCGCAGCAGGCATTGAAGGTCCAGATTCGTTGGCTCATTCGGCGCGATATGCCGGAAGTGCTCGATATCGAAAAGCAGAGCTTCGAGTTCGCTTGGACCGAAGAAGATTTTCTCTGCTGCTTGCGACAGCGAAATTGCATCGGCATGGTCGCTGAATACAACCATCGCATCGTTGGCTTCATGATCTATGAACTGCACAAGGCCAAGCTGCATGTGCTGAACTTCGCCGTCGATCCGGAATTCCGCCGGCAGGC
>JAYVQJ010000349.1:0-31614 GCA_043777235.1 Planctomycetia bacterium | reverse complement strand
GCGAGAGAGATGCTCTCGAATCAATCGCTGAAGGCCGCGTGACCACCTCGGCCGAGCAACATCTCAGACAAGGCAATGACTGTGTCCGCTTCACCACTTCGCATCGTTTTGGCAGGCAGCGTCGGCAGTAGCCGCCTGACGCTGCATGCGTTGCTGCGGCATCGAGCGAATGTGGTCGGAGTCCTCGAACTCGTGCCGGATGATCCGTCGGCGATCAGTGGCTTCGTTCGTTTGAACGACGTTGCGGCGGAAGCCAACGTGCCGTGTGTCGGGTTTCAGAACATCAACGTACCAGAGATTGTCGCTCAGGTGCGTGAGTGGCAGCCGGACCTGCTCTTCGTCGTCGGCTTGTCGCAGATCGTGAAAGCGGAATTGCTGTCGGTGCCGAAATTGGCGTGTGTCGGTTTTCATCCGACGTGGTTGCCAAAAGGACGTGGTCGCGCGCCGGTCGCGTGGCTGGTGCTCGATGCTCTTCCGGGAGCGGCGAATTTCTTTGTGATGGACGAAGGAGCGGACAGCGGCCCGATCCTCGCACAAGAACCGTTCGATGTCTCGCCGAATGATGACGCGGCGAGTGTTACGGCGTCGCTCGAACAAGCGATCGTCCGCGCGCTGGATCGTTGGCTGCCCAAGCTGCTGGCCGGCGAATGGAATCCGCAGCCACAAGACGAATCGCTCGCGACATACCACGGCAAGCGTGCTCCGGAAGATGGCTGGATCGACTGGTCGAAGTCGGCTGGCGATATTCATGCCTTGATCCGAGCGGCGTCGCGACCGCATCCCGGAGCGTACTCGTATTTCAAAGACCGAAAGCTCGTTGTCTGGCGGGCCGAGTTGGACACGACCACTCCGTTTCGCGGCGTCACCGGCCGAGTTTTGTTGAACGACGCTCAGCGCGGCTCACTGATTCAAACGGGTGACGGCTTACTTTGGCTCAGCGAAACCGAGTGGGGCGATGGCGACATCTCAAAGTCTTCGAAGCTTTCGGTCGGGACAAAACTCGGTTATGTCATTGAAGATGAGCTCAGCCGACTCAAGGCACGCGTCGCGGAGTTGGAAAGCTTGGTTCGGAAAATAAGGATTGCAGAATAAGGATTGCAGCAGGAGAAAGTTCGGACTGCGTGTCTCCCCCCTCCTCCTTCTGCAATCTTTATTCTGCAATCCTTACTCCCTTCTTTTTTTACCAACCTTGGAATCTCTCATGCGAATCGCAGTGATTGCTCCGCATCCCGACGACGAGGTCTTGGGCTGCGGCGGCGTGATGGCTCGACATGCGGCGGATGGAGACGAAGTGTTCGTCGTCGTCGCGACACGCGGTGCGCCGGAGTTGTATTCCGACGAGTCGGTTGAGCGGACGCGTGCTGAGGCTCGGCAAGCGCATGCGATCTTGGGAGTGCGTGAGACTCGGTTCCTCGACTTCCCCGCTCCGAAGCTGGACGTGACTCCGGGGCATCTGATTGCCGATGCGCTTGCGAAGCAGTTTCAAGAACTGCGGCCGGAGCGAGTTTATCTGCCGCATCACGGCGACATGCACAGCGATCACGGCCGCATCTATCACGCGACGCTCGTGGCCGCTCGACCGCTGGCGAGTTGTTCGGTCAAGCAATTGCTGTGCTACGAAACGCTCAGCGAGACCGAATGGGCACCGCCGATCGACAGTGCGGTGTTTTATCCGACCGTCTTCATGGACATCGCGGCGTACTTGCCGAAGAAGCTGGAAGCGATGCAGTGCTTCACTTCACAACTCAAGCCGGCTCCGAATCCGCGTTCGCTGGAGGCGATTGAAGCACTGGCTCGATATCGCGGCTCGACGGTCAGCGTCCACGCGGCCGAGGCGTTCGTGCTGGTCCGCGATGTCGTGCGGTAATTTGTCAAAGTCGACGAGTCACTCCGTGACTCGAAGATTCCAGTCACGGAGAGTCTGTGAAGCAATCACTCTTAGGCGAGCGGGGCGGCGTCAGCCCCCCGGTTTTCACCGGTGATCGAGACCACCGGGAGGCTGACGCCGCCCCGCTCGCCAATTCTTTCACAAGCTCGGAGTGACTCGTCTACTTTTCTCCACGGATCGAAGCTTCGATGAACTTCGCAAACGTCGTCGACTGCCGAGTCACGAGTTTGTCTCCGTCGAGCGTTGCGAACAGCGCCGCGGTTCCGGGTTGTGATTCGATCAGCTTCAATCCGCGCTCGGGGCCGAGCACGCTGACGGCCGTCGCCAGTGCATCGGCGGTGATGCCGTCCGGTGCGATGACCGTGACACTGCAACGTTCAGTCAGGCCGAGTCCGGTCTTCGGATCGACGATGTGCGAGTAACGTCGGCCACCGAGTTCGACGAACTGGTACGCATCGCCGGAGGTCGAGATCGAGCAGTTCGCCAGCACCGCGAACATCGTCGGCGCGGCGTCGGGTTCTCGCAGCGATGCGATGCCGATGCGCCAGCCGGTCGCGCTCGGCGGCGGATCGCTGACGACGATGTCACCGCTGCCATCGATCATCGCGCGGGTGATGCCGTGCTGCTTGAGAATCTTGATCGCCTCATCGGCCGCGTATCCGACCGCGATGCCGCCGAGATCAAGCTTCATGCCGGGCTTGAGTAGTTCGACGCTCCCGTAGGATGGGCACTCTTGCCCGTCCGTGTGTTTGTTGTCGCTCAAAGGACGGGCAAGAGTGCCCATCCTACAAAGCTTGATGTTCTTCCAACCGACGAGCGTTCGAGCTTCTTCAAGCAACCTCGGATCGGGGATTTCCTTTTGCCGGCGCGCTCGTCGCCATAACTTCACGAGCGGGCCGACGCTGACATCGAATGCGCCGTCGGACAACTCGGAGACTTCAACCGATTTGCTCAGCACGCGGAACAGTTCAGGAGAGACGCGAATCGGCTTGTCGGGACCGGAGTCTCGGCAGAGCCGCATCAGTTCGCTGGTCGAGTCGTAGTCGCTCATCAGCGAATTGAGGTGGTCGATGCGGCCCCAAACGGCCTCAATAGCCTTGTTTGCTGAGGCTTCGTCAGAGGCATAGAATGCCGCCGCGAAAGGGACGCCCATCAATTGGCGGTGGAACTCGAAGCGTCGCAATGAACTCGACGGCGGCTCGGCCCAGCAGGGTTGAGCGAACCACAAGAGCAACAGAAATATCGGAGAGACTTTCATGATTGGCGGCAGACTAAGTGTGTGGAGTTGGCTGGTGCAAGGTGGTCGCAGTTCATCGTCGAATCACAATCGTGGGGTGGCCGTCGGATCGCTGTTGGCAATTGGACTCAGCTTTGCTTCTGTCGGATTCACGCAAGAAAAAAATCCTGCGGCCGAAGCGAAGTCCGAAAAGGAAATGAAGCCGTACAAGCAGACGATCCCCGGCACCGAAGTCTCGTACGAGATGGTCGCGATCCCAGGCGGCGAGTTTTCGTTGGGCAGTCCTGAGTCCGAAGCGAAGCGCAAACCCGATGAAGGGCCGCAGGTCAAAGTGAAGATCGAGCCGTTCTGGATGGGCAAGTACGAAGTGACTTGGAACGAGTACGACATCTGGAGCTTCAATCTCGACATCCAACGCCGAAAGGTTCTGAACCAACAGCCGACGGGACTTGATCCGAAGGCGGACGCGGTCACTCGGCCAACGAAGCCGTACACCGACATGACCTTCGGCATGGGACACGACGGCTATCCCGCCATCTGCATGACTCAGCACGCGGCGAAGACCTACTGCCAGTGGCTCAGCGAGAAGACCGGACATTACTACCGCTTGCCGACCGAAGCTGAATGGGAATACGCCTGCCGAGCCGGATCGAAGAGTGCGTACTTCTTCGGCGACGATCCGGCGAAGCTCGATGAATATGCTTGGCACTTCGGCAACAGCGACGAGAAGTATCACCCGATCGGCAAGAAGAAGCCGAATCCGTGGGGCTTGTTCGACATCCACGGCAACGTGTCGGAGTTGTGTCTCGATCAGTACGACGAGCACCGCTACGCGAACATCCTCAAGCAGGGCATGGGAGCCAGTCCGTTGCTTGCGGTGACGAAGCTGTACCCGACAGTCGCTCGCGGCGGTTCATGGGATGACGATCCCGAAGAACTGCGCAGCGCGATCCGCATCGCTTCGACACCCGATTGGAAGCAGCAAGACCCTCAGATTCCCAAGAGCATTTGGTACTTCACCGACGCCCTACAAGTCGGCTTCCGCATCGTCCGCCCGCTGCGCGTTCCGAACGAAGCCGAACGCAAGCAGTTGAATCTGGAACCGGAGAAGGATTTCAAGCTGCGCGATTAGTAGCCATCATCGCTCCGCGTGATGAGCCTTCGAGTATTCGCCTTGAACTGTCATGCCGTCTCGAACGTCAACCGCGTAAGGCTCGTCACGCGGAGCGATGACGGCTACGTTGAAAACCACCATGACCGCCAGCCAAAAGAGCCTCGTGATTTCGCTGTTGACGATCACGGTTGGCGTGGGCTGGCTGCTGACGGCCAAGCAGATCGTGCCGCAAATCAATTGGGTTTGGACGCTGGGCATGGCGGTCTGCGGCGTGCTGATGTTCGCTCTGATGGGCTTCGACAAATTGAGCTTCGTGCTGGGCGTGTTCTTTTTGGTGTGCAGTGTGATGTCGGTGTTGCGGCAACAAAAATGGTTGTCGGTCGAAACGGAAGCTCCGGTGCTGGTCATCGTCGCGGGAGTCTTGCTGTTGATCGCTCGGTCGAGGAAAGTCCCCGCCCCGAATTGGTTCCAAAAGTAGACCGGTCACTCCGTGACCGGAATGTTCGAGTCGCGGAGTGGCTCGCCGACGATTCGCCGGTTTCGCTGGGTAACAAAACGGCCCTGCCGTACTTCATTCTTAAGGAGCAACAATGCTGTCTCGCCTCGCTTTTTCTTTTTGTGTTGCCGTGAGTTTGGCATTCTCATACGCGAATGCCGCCGATCCGCCGCAGCCGATGGCGGATACTCCGCTGGATGTCAAAGCGGTGCGAGCGTTCCCGGAGCTCAAGTTTCGCCGGCCGGTGTTGCTGACGAATGCGGGAGACGGATCGAATCGGATCTTCGTCTGTCAGCAGCCGGGAAAGATTTTCGTTTTCCCGAACAAGCCGGACGTCGAAGAGGCGGACCTGTTCTTGGATTGGGAGAAGAAGACGATCTACAAGGACGAAGAGTTTGAAGAAGGAATCCTCGGTCTCGCGTTCCATCCGAAGTTCAAGACGAACGGCGAGTTTTTCATGTACTACACCGAGGTGCCGCACATCTCGGTGATCTCGCGGTTCAAAGTCTCGAAGAGCGATCCGAACAAAGCCGACCCGGCTTCGGAAGAACAAATCCTACGCATCCCGCAGCCGTACTGGAATCACAACGGCGGCACGATCTGCTTCGGCCCAGACGGATTTCTTTACATCGGACTCGGCGACGGTGGGGCGGCGAACGATCCGCACAAGAATGGGCAGAATCCGAAGACGATCCTCGGGAAAATTCTGCGGATCGACGTCGATCACAAAGACGATGGGAAGAAGTACGCGATCCCGAAGGACAACCCGTGGGCCGGCAAAGAAGGTGCTGCCGGGGAATCGTTCGCGATGGGCATCCGCAACACTTGGCGCATGAGCTTCGATCGCAAGACCGGCACGCTCTGGCAAGCCGACGTCGGACAAGACCTGTGGGAAGAGATCAACATCATCACCAAGGGTGGCAACTACGGCTGGAACCTGCGTGAGGGGATGCACAAGTTCAAAGACGGGTCCGACCCGAAGCCGGAACTCATCGAACCGGTCTGGGAATACAACCACACCATCGGCAAGTCGATCACCGGCGGAGTCGTCTATCGCGGCAAGAAGGTTCCGGAGTTGGATGGCTGCTACCTCTACGGCGACTTCGTCAGCGGCAAACTGTGGGGACTGAAGTACGACGACAACGCCAAGAAGGTCACGGCCAATTATCTCCTGCAAGGAGACAACCTGCCGGTGATGACCTACGGCGAAGACGAAGCGGGCGAGGTCTATTTCACGACCCCGTTCGGCCAGATCTTCACGTTCGAGAAAGCGAAGTAGTCAGCGGCATTCGTTGTCCCTCCGCCGGTGGCCTCTTAGACTCCGGCCCTTTGGATTTTCTCTCCTCAACAGAAAAGGTGCGATCATGCGGCGGTGGTTGGTGATGCTCAGTTTGGTGGCGGTCGTCGGATTCGCGGTCGCTCAGGACGATGTAAAGCCGAAGACGAAAGCTCAGCCCAAAGCCAAGAAGCCGGCGGATGACAGCTTGGAATTGGAGGCCGATCCGAATGCGCTCGGCAAGAAGCCGGCCAACAAGAAAGAACTCTTCGACAAACTTAGCTACGCCATGGGGCGCGAAGTCGGACTCATGCGGCAAAAGACCGGGATCGAGATCGATCCGAAGCGAGTCATCAAGGGAATGGAAGACGCCCTGAAAGGTGCGGACCCCGAGTTCACCGATGAAGAACTCACCAAAGCCTACAAGGATGTCGCGTTGCTGCAGCGCAGCTTGATGGCCAAAGTCGGCGAAGACTTCCTCGCCGCGAACAAAGAGAAAGAGGGTGTGAAGTCTCTGCCCAGCGGCGTGCAGTACAAGGTGCATGCGTCTGGCAAGGGAGCGTCTCCCAAGGCGAACGACACCGTCAAAGTGCATTACAAAGGGAAGCTCATCGACGGTAAGGTCTTCGATGGCTCGTACACTGGAGAAGCTCCGACCAAGCGTGACAAGCCGACCGAGATGCCAATGGGTAGACTCACTAAAGGTTTCAAAGAAGCGCTGACTAAGATGAAGCCCGGCGATAAGTGGACGGTATATATACCCTCCGAACTGGCGTACGGTGAAACTGGTGCAGGGCAATCGATTCCTCCGCACGCCGTTGTGATCTTCGACTTGGAACTGATCGAAATCGTCGAGTAGTACGAGCGTTGTTTGCAAAGTCACAGCGAGCGGAGGGTTTTTCCCTCCGCTCGTCATTTTTCCGAGACCTTCGATGGCCGACGATTCCTCACTCTCGATCGACCGCGCGCTGCGGCAAGAGTTGGAAGGCTGGCGGCGCGCGGGTTTGAGTCACCTCCCTATGCCGCCACGCAAACGATCTGCCGCTGCTCCGGCTGCGACATCAACTAAGCCGACAACCACGCGAACACCGACCAGTGCGGCTGCAGGCTCTCGGACTACTGCATCTTCGTCAGCGCCGGCAACGCGAGTCCTACCGCGACCGGCCGCCACCGCGCCGGCGACCACGACGACTCACTCGCTTTCCGTTGTGTCCGAGCCGTTGTCGCCCAGCCCGCATCCAACAGGCTCGCGTGAGGATCGCGAATGGCGGCTGAATCAGCTTCGACAGCGAGTTGCCGCTTGCACGCGCT
Organism: Planctomycetia bacterium; assembly: GCA_043777235.1. Lineage (GTDB taxonomy): Bacteria > Planctomycetota > Planctomycetia > Planctomycetales > Planctomycetaceae > SXKJ01. The sequence goes on along the minus strand of JAYVQJ010000349.1, from coordinate 24,292 downwards.
GCCAAGAGTTGGCGAGTGCGCGCACGCAAACGGTCTTCGGTGTCGGCAACCCAGAGGCTCGATTCCTGTTTATCGGCGAAGCTCCTGGGGCGGACGAAGACGCTCAAGGTGAGCCATTCGTCGGCGCGGCCGGGCAATTGCTCAACAAGATCATCGCCGCCTGCGGACTGAAGCGCGAGGACATTTACATCTGCAACATTCTGAGATGCCGCCCACCCGGCAACCGTAAGCCACTTCCCGAAGAGGCCGGCAACTGCCGCGAATGGCTCGACGGGCAGATCGCCGTGATCGATCCCGACTTCATCGTCTGTTGGGGAGCGACCGCCGCTCAGAACCTGATGGGGACCGAAGAGAGCATCGGCCGCCTGCGAGGCCGCACGTTTCAACACGGCCGCGCGACAGTGCTCTGCACCTATCACCCGTCGTATTTGCTGCGCAATCCGCCGGCGAAAAAAGACGTTTGGGAAGACATGAAGTTCTTCCTCAAAGAAGCCGGACTGCCGGTGCCGGCGTGACGCTGTGAAGCGTTCGGCTCGTCACGCGGAGCGATGACGGCTACGTTCGGCTATCGCAAGAACCGGCCGCCGTTGATGTCCAGCAGCGCGCCGGTGACGAATCGAGCTTCGTCGCTGACCAAGAACCGCACGACGGAAGCGACTTCTTCGGCGGTGCCATTGCGGCCGAGCGGTGTTTCGCGACGGTATTGTTCCATCCGTTCGGAGGTCGTGAAGACTTCGTGATGCCGAGTCTCGATGACCCCCGGCATGATCGCGTTGACGCGAACGTCCGGAGCCAATTCGCGAGCCAGCGTGCGAGTCAGCACTTGCAATCCACCCTTGGCGACCGCGTATGGTCCCGCGCCGTTTGCTCCACCGGTTTGCACCGACAGCGACAAGTTGTTGACGATCGCGCCGTGACCGCTCCGTTTCAGATGCGGAATCGCTCGCTGAGTCACGACGAACGCGCTCGTCAAATTCGTGTCGAGAATCTGCCGCCACAATTCGAGTGGGCAATCTTCGATCTTCTTCCGCTCGATCGGGCTTCCAGCGTTGTTGACCAAAATGTCGAGCCGACCCGCCGCTTCCACGAACTGATCAACCAAGCGCTGCGCCTCGTCGTCATTACTCAAGTCAGCCGCCAGAACGATCCCATCGCCGCCACCTTGTTTGATCGCGGCGAGCGTTTCATTTGCTCCCTCAACGCTTCGATGACAATGCACTCCGACGAACGCACCGGCTGTGCCCAGCGACTCCGCAATCGCACGTCCGATGCCGACGCCCGCCCCCGTGACAAGCGCCGCTCGACCAACCAGCGATGTTGTGTCCGCCATTTGTTCCTGCTTTCGATCTTCCGCGTTAGGGTCGCATTGCTTGTTGAACCACATCGAAAGTAGGCGAGTCACTCCGTGACTCGCATTCTCCGGTCACGGAGTGACCGGTCTACTTCGCCAGCGACACGCAGACGATCTCTTTGTCGTTGCGAGCGAAGCAGCACATGTTCGCGAACGCCGGATGCGACCACACAACTGAGCGGCCGAAGCACTCGCCGGTTGGTTCCAACACATGGAAGCGGCTGAGTTCCTCGTATCCGGTTGGGCTGAGCTTCGCCAAAATCAGGTCGCCCGTTTCGCTGAAGAGGAAGAAGCGATCCGCATGTTTGACGATGAATGCCGTCCCGTGGCTCGCTCGTTGGCCGGAGGTGCCGGTTGTCGGCACATATGTTTCCCAGACTCGCTCACCGGTGTCGAGCTTTGCGCCGCGCAACATCCCTTGTTGGCAGTCGGCTCCGTAAATCATGCCGTCGTCGAGGAACGGAGTGCTGTTCGCGCAGGGGATGCCATTTCGAGCCGTCTCCTTCCAAACCAATTCGGCACCCGGCTTGTCGCTCGTCAGCTTGAGACACGCTCCGACGTTGCCGATCGCGCTGGCGAACAAGTAATCGCCAAGCTGTCGCGGAGCCATGATCGACATGTCGTACTGCGCAGCTAGCTCGAACGACCAATAGGGCTTACCGGTCTCCGGGTTCAAGCTGTTGAGCTTGTTGGCATCCCAAATCAACAACTGCCGAGTGTTCGCCGCCTCGATGATCGTCGGCGGACAATAGCCCGGATGCCGAGCATCAATCGACCGCCACAACTCTTTGCCAGTCTCTTTGTCGAACGCGACCGCCGTGCTCCCTTCGCCACCGACGACGCAGATCAGCTTATTTCCATCGATCAGTGGATGAGCACAGAAGCCCCAGATCGGCGACGGGCACTTGTAGTCTTTCTTGAGTTCCTTCGACCAAACGACTTCCCCCTTGTCAGCGCTGAGGCAGTGCAGATTACCCTCCGCTCCGAGCACATACACTTTGCCGTCGGCGACTGTCGGCGTTGCTCGCGGCCCGGCCGGATAGCTGATCGCGTACGGGCAGTCGTACTCATGCTTCCAAAGTTCCTTTCCCGTCGCGGCATCCAGGCAGAGGACTCGTTCTTTGCCTTTCAACTCGGGCCGCTCTCCCGGATTGTTGACTGCATTACCGGCGGACTTGAGGTAGTCGGTGACGAACACTTTCCCGCCTGCGACCGCCGGACCTGAGTAACCGCCGTTGATGGGCACACGCCATGTCACCGGCAGCTTGTTCTCTGGGAAGACCTCGACGATGCCGGACTCGCGCCACACGCTGTCGCGTTTTGGGCCGAGCCACTGCGGCCAATCGTCGGCACGGACGGAACTCCACAGGCACGCGCCGACGGCGAACGAAGTCATCCAAATCCAGCGGCGATTCATAGTGTGATCCTTTTTCAGTGAAGTGACTCCATTCCGACAAGCACGGCTGGGTGGATTGTACTGCCGGCACGAACCCTGAAAACCAAGGCCGTCCTCCTGGATTTCCAGCATAGAATTGTCCTGCCATTGGACGATGCGTTAGCATCTGACTGCTTTGATGTGTCTGGTGAGGACCGCTCGCCGGGCTCCTTCCAACCTCCCACCCCACCATCCCGCCCATGAACTCGCCTTTGCGATGCACCCACCGAGTGCTCGTCGGCTGCGGCCTGAAGTCGTGGTTGATCGGCGTTCTCGTGCTTGGCACGCCGCTGACGCATGCCGTTGCGGCGGAACCGGCGAAGGCTCGACCGTTTCATTTCGAGACCGATGTCCTTTCGATCCTGACACGATTTGGTTGCAACGCTTCGGGATGTCACGGCAAGGCGGAAGGCCAGAACGGTTTCAAGCTGTCGATCTTCGGCTTCGATCCGGGTGCGGACTTTTCCGCTCTGACCAGCGAGAGTCGCGGGAGGCGAACGAACCCGACCGTGCCCGAGAAAAGTCTGCTGCTGCAAAAATCCAGCGGAGACATGCCGCACGGCGGTGGTGTCCGCATTCGCAAAGACTCCGACGAGTACCGCGTCCTCCGCGATTGGATATCAAACGGATTGCCGTTCGGTGAACCAACCGCCCCTCGCGTGGCTTCGATCACCGTCTCGCCGCACGAGCAACTCATGGGGTTGAAGACGACTCAGTCGCTGAAGGTCGTCGCGAAGTTCGACAACGGTTTTGAAGAAGAGGTCACACGGCACGCGAAGTTCCAATCGAACAACGACGGCCTCGCGTCGGTTGATGAGCACGGTTTGGTGACCGCTCACGAAACGCCCGGCGACGTCGCGATCATGGCCAGCTACCTCGGAGCCGTCGATGTTTTCCGGGTGCTGATCCCGCGACCGACAGGCTCTTCTCCGGTCGCCCCATTGCTCGGATCAGTCGAGCAACAAGCCAACTTCATCGACCCGCTCGTCGATGCGAAACTCGTGAAGCTCAACATCCAACCGAGCGACCTCTGCACCGACGAAGACTTTCTGCGGCGAGCATTCCTCGACGTCATCGGCACATTGCCGAAGCCGGACGAGGTTCGCAAATTCCTCGACGACAAACAGCCCAACCGCCGAGCACGTTTGATCGACGAACTCCTCAAGCGGCCGCAGTACGCTGACTATTGGGCGCTCAAGTGGTCCGACTTACTTCGCGTCGAACGGCCAACGCTGGGTCATGCCGGCGCTCACTCGTATTACCGTTGGATGCGAGACAGCTTCGCGGCGAACAAGCCGTTCGACCGTTTCGGTCGTGAATTAGTCGCAGCCGAGGGCTTGCTGCGAGACCAACCAGCCGGACATCTTTTCAAGAGCGTCAAGCAACCGGGCGAACAAGCGGCGACGATCTCGCAAGTGCTGCTCGGTGTCCGCATCGAGTGCGCGAAGTGTCATCATCATCCGTTCGATCGCTGGAGCCAAACCGACTACTTCGGGATGGAAGCGTTCTTCACGCAGGTCTCGTTCAAGCCGACGCCTCAAGGCGAGATGCTGCTCGCGAAAGACTCCGGCGCGACGAAACATCCGCGTACCGGCGAGACGGTTTTCGCTCACGCGCTCGCCGAGCCGATGCCCGACAAATCTCCCGACGGCGATCGCCGCAAGCTGCTCGCCGAATGGATGACGTCGCCGAAGAATCCGTTCTTTGCTCGCAACATTGTGAATCGAGCCTGGGCACATTTCCTCGGCCGCGGTCTCGTCGAGCCAGTCGATGACGTGCGGTTGACGAACCCGCCGACGAATCCCGAATTGCTCGACGCGCTGGCGGCGAAGTTCATCGAGTCAGGCTTCGACGTGCATCAACTCATTCGCACGATCACCGCCTCGCGAGCCTATCAACGGTCCGCGCATCCCAACTCGACGAATGACCGAGACGAACAGAACTACTCGCGTGCGCTGCTCAAGCGATTGGATGCCGAAGTCCTCTTCGACGCGGTCTGCCAAGCCACCGGCGTCCCCGAAAAATTCAGTGGCGTCCCCGAAGGTTCACGAGCCATCCAGCTCTGGGATAGCCAAGTGAATCACTACTTCCTGAAACTCTTTGGCCGTCCGGTCCGAGCCACCGCTTGCGAATGCGAACGAGCGACCGAACCGAGCGTCTCGCAAGTTCTGCACGTTTTGAACTCGCCGGAATTGCAATTGAAGCTGTCTCACGAATCCGGCACGATCGCTCGACTTGCCCGCCGCTATCCGTCTGACAATTCCGCCCTGGTCGATGAACTCTATTTGACCGTCCTCAGCCGCCTGCCAACCGCCGACGAAAAGTCAGCTTCGATGAAATATCTGCAAGACCACGAATCCACTCGCCGCCAAGCGGCCGAAGATTTAGCCTGGAGCCTGTTGAATTCCTTGGAATTTGTCTTCAATCATTGATGGTCGACGTTGATAGCACGTCGCCCCGCGTTTTTTTGAAACAGGATTGCGAGCTTGAAATTGGAGTCTTCGATGATCACCGCCAAGGACCAATTCGTTTGCGACGAGCACGGAAATCGAACGGCCGTACTCGTGGATCTTCAACGCTACTACGAATTGTTAGAAGCGGTCGACGACATTGAGGCGGTTCGGGCCTACGACGCTGCCAAGGCGTCGCACGACGAAGTCGTATCGTTTAAAGAAGCCGTTCGTGAAATCGAGGCAACGCGAGCATGACCTACAAGGTGTCAATGCTGAGGCGTGCTCAAAAGGTATTGGCAGAATTACCAAAGGGAGATTACGAACGAGTGCGAGATGCCGTCGCTGCTCTTTCAGAAAACCCTCGACCATCTGGTTGCAAGAGATTGGTGGGCAGGGACGGCTGGAGAATTCGACAAGGGGATTACCGAGTCATCTACGAAGTGGACGATCTCAACCAGCAAGTTCTTATCTTGGACGTTGGACATCGCAGAGATGTCTACAATTAAGAATCACGGCTCAATAGCTCGGAATGAAAGGTGATGTGATGTCTTCATCCGCCCGATTCTGTGACGGCATTCAACGCCGTGATCTGTTGAAGGTCGGGTGCGCGAGCACTCTGACTGGAATGCTCTCTCTGCCGGAGTTGTTGGCCGGCCGGGCGCGGGCGGCGGATTTGAGCACGGCCGCGCGGGACAAGGCCAAGGATGATGTGTCGCTCATCATTCTGTTTTTGAAAGGCGGCTTGTCGACGATCGACACGCTCGATCTGAAGCTGGACGCGCCGCCGGAGTTTCGTGGCGAATTCAACCCGATCAACACGACCGTGCCGGGGATGCAGGTTTGCGAGTACTTGCCGCTGGTCGCGCAGCAAGCTCAGCACTTCGCGTTGCTGCGGTCGATGACGCATCCGAATTCGGATCACGGTGGGGCCGACCATTACATGCTCACCGGCTATCAGCCGCTGCCGGGGTTCAATCCGAATCTCGTGCCGAACAATCAGCGGCCGGCGCACGGGTCGGTTGTCGCGAAAGTGCTCGGCCCGCGCGGAGCGGTGCCGCCCTATGTTTGCTTGCCGAAGATGCACCCGTCGGCTGGGTCGGCGTATCTCGGATCAGTCGCCGCGCCGTTTGTCGTCGAAGCGGACCCGAATGCTCCGAACTTCAGCGTGCCGGATCTCGTGCCGCCACTCGTCGTCGATGGAGGTCGCCTGAACGACCGCCGAGCCTTGATGCGGCAGGTCGATCGCTTTGAGAAATCGGCCGAGGTCGCCTCGAACTCGAAAGCCCGAATGACGTCTGCTTTCCGGGACAAGGCGTTTGATTTGATCACGTCTCCCGCAACGAAGGCCGCATTCGATATTCATTCCGAAGACTCGAAGTTGCGCGACCAGTACGGCCGGCACTCGCTGGGACAAAGCTGCCTGATGGCTCGACGCTTGATCGAAGCGGGAGTTCGCTGCGTGACGATCGACCATTCTAACTGGGACACACACAACGACAACTTCCGCGTGTTGAAGAACGAGTTGCTGCCACAGCTAGACACCGGCCTCTCGACGCTGTTGAACGATCTTTCGACGCGCAGCTTGTTGAGCAAAACGCTGGTCGTCGTGATGGGCGAATTCGGCCGCACTCCGCGAGTCAACACCAACGCCGGCCGCGATCACTGGGGTCCATCCAACTGCATCCTGCTCGCTGGTGGCGGAGTTCGCGGCGGCGCGGTCGTCGGAGCAACGAATCCGAAGGGTGAGAAACCAGCCGCCGATCCGCGCAGCCCGGAAGACCTCACAGCGACAATGTGTCACTGCCTGGGCATCGACCCCGACGCCGAGTTCTACACTCCCGAAGGTCGCCCGGTGAAAGTGGTCAACAACGGCAAGGTGATTCACGAGTTGCTGGTGTGATCAGTGGCTGATTGCGGGGCTCAGAAAATGAATTCGAGATCGCGGTCATTTTTCGTTTTCGGAACGATCGTCGCATTAGTTGGAGCGTACGTCGCGGCGTATGTCTTGCTGGCGCTTCCCCATTGTAAACAGACATTCGTTTTGAACGGAGTTGGCCCTTGGAAGGTGATACGTAATCCGGATTATCGGTTGGGCCGATTGAACGTGGTAATTGAGAAAGTTTTTCTCCCTGCCTATTTCGTGGACACCAAGGTTCGACCGTCGTTTTGGGAAATGGAAGTTCCCCTTTTCGATTTCAGCCGGAGCGACTCCGACGTGGATGTGAAGTACGTCGAATCCCAACGATGACGAAATTGATTGTCTGAACGATACGTCGCTAACGGCAAAGTGGGTCGCATCCGACACTGAGTTGTACGCCCCTCGAAGGCCGCCCGGTGAAAGTCGTCAACAATGGCAAGGTGATCCACGAACTGCTGTCGTGAGCTTTTTGTGCGATGCCTAATTTCCGAGTTGCAATGCGACCGTCGAATGGCGAAAAGTCGCGTTGTCGTGTTCTGAGAGTTGGAATCTCGGATTCGGATTCAGCCGTCGGCCCAAAGGAGTGATCTCTCATGCTCGGTGCGCATCTCAACCCGCAACAGTATCTCGCTCGCTGTGCTGAAGAATTTGGGCGGCTCGATCTCAGCCAGACAGCGGGATTAGCGGACGACATTTATTCGGCGTATCAGAACGGCCGGTTTGTGTTCATCTGCGGGAATGGTGGCAGCGGGTCGAACTCGTCGCACTTCTGCGAAGATCTCGGTAAGAGCACGTTGCGGCGTGAGGACTTCACAAACGACAGCGTCAAGCGGTTAAAGGTGCTCAGCCTGACCGACAACACGCCGTACATTCTGGCGTGGGGCAACGACGAAGGATTCGATCGCGTGTTCGTCGAGCAACTAAAGAACTTCGCATCGCCGGATGACGTGCTGATCGCGATCAGTGGCAGTGGCAACAGCCCGAACATTCTCAACGCCGTCGAGTGGGGCAACCGCCACAACCTGCGAACGTGGGGCATCACTGGTTACAGCGGTGGTAAGCTGAAGTCGCTCGGCAAGAACAATCTGCATGTGCCGCTGGATGACATGGGCATGGTCGAGTCGATCCATTTGGTGCTTTTCCATTGGATCCTCAACGACGTTTACGGCCGGATCAACAAGGTCGGCCGCCACGCGAGTTAACTGGAGGATGGGCACTCTTGCCCGTCCGTAAGACCGTAAGACCGCGGGGACGGGCAAGAGTGCCCATCCTACGGAGCAGATGAAAAACTGCTCTTCACCGAATCGCGAGTTCTTTGCGAGACTCCCGCTGAGATCGGTGCGACAGGGATGTTGATCGCGCACCGGCAATCACATCGGCAGTCTTTCTAGCGGTGCAGGATGCTTCCGCAGCAGAGCCACGATTCTCCACAAGGCACTCGACCGAGTTCTCTCCCTTCAACGCCGGACAGCGGCGAATGGCATGAGACTTCGTCGGGTGAGCGAGTGCGCATCGACTCGGTCGCGCGGCCGCGACGATGGGGAGAGCTTCCAGGGCACATGACCGGCCGAGAATGTTTGCGGCGGTTGTGTCACATGGCACCGGGTCTGCTGCCGATTGTGAGCTACATCTATCCTCACAAAGACCCGCTCTCGCCGACGTTTCTCAAAATTGCCGGCGGGGTGATCGTCACGTACACGGCTTGGTTGTTGTTTCGCTACCAGAAAATTCGCCGAGAGGACGAGCGCACGGAGGTATCGGCGGTCGTCGGTTACTCAATGTCGGTGTTAGCGACGTTGTTGTTGTTTCCGAAACATGCCGAGTTGGGGATGTTAGTGCTGTGCGTGCTGGCCTTCGGTGACGGCATGGCGACGACCTGTGGAATGTTGTTTCGCGGACCGCGCCTGCCGTGGAATCAGGACAAGAGTTGGGCTGGGACGCTCGCCTTCATGTGGTTCGGTGGGTCTCTGTCGTCATTGGCGTATTGGGCCGAGTCACAACCGCAAGCGAGTTGGCCGATCTCGCTCACGTGTGGCTTCGCGGCGGCGGTTGTCGCGGCGTTTGCGGAATCGCTACCTTCCCGCGTGAACGACAACGTACGAGTGGGTGTGGCCTCGGCTGTGACTGCGGTCGCCACGCACGCGATGGTCGTGGGCCTGTGAACGCGACTGGATCTTGATGAGCCGTCTGGAAGTTGTCGATCTGCGGAAGAGCTTCGGCAGCGTCTGCGTGGTCGATGGCGTGAGCTTCACGGTCGCATCGGGTGAGATCTTCGGGTTGCTCGGCCCGAACGGAGCCGGCAAGACCACGACGATGTCGATGATCGCCGGATTGCTCGAAGCGGACTCCGGCGAAGTCCGATTCGACGGTCGATCCATCAAGTCGCTGACGAATGACGATCGCCGATTTCTGGGGATCGCCCCGCAAGACCTCGCGATTTATCCGGAGCTGTCCGCTCGCGAAAACCTGGAGTTTTTCGGGAAGCTGTACGGTCTGCGTGGCGCGGATTTGAAACAGCGCTGCGGCGAGGTGCTCGATCAGATTGGACTCACCGAGCAGGCCGATCGTCACAGCGGACACTTTTCGGGAGGGATGAAACGCCGGCTGAATTTCGGAGTCGCACTGATTCATCGTCCGCAGTTGCTGATCCTCGATGAACCGACTGTCGGCGTTGATCCGCAATCGCGGTCGTATCTGCTCGACTGCGTGCGGCACGAAGCGTCGCGCGGCATGGCGGTGATTTATTGCAGCCACTACATGGAAGAGGTCTCAGCGATCTGCGACCGCGTGGCGATCATTGATCACGGTCGCCGCTTGGCGATGGGCAGCCTCGACGAGTTGCTCGGTCAGGTACAGCAAGAGTTGGCGATGCGCGTGCGTCGTCTGTCGGACTCCGCTCGCGAGCGGCTGGGAAATCTGATTGCCTCGAACGGCACATCGAACGGAGACGAATCGCGGCTCGTGTTGAACCGATCGGTCATGAGCGGGAATGCCGATGGCCTCGTCCATGAATTGCGTCGCGTGCTGGAAATCCTCGATGCCGAAAACACGGAACTCGTTTCGATCGAGACGAGCCAATCGAATCTCGAACGCCTGTTCCTCGAATTGACCGGCCACAGTCTTCGAGATTGATCGGAGCGAAGCGTTACCGAATCCGAATCGTGAAGGGCATCAGCATCAGTCGGTTCTCGCGGGCGAGCTTGTTGATTTGCCAAGCGTTCCGCAGGTCGTCGGCCAAGTCGGGCGAGATCGCTTTCAACGCGGAGAACATCGCAGCGTCGGCGGAGACTCGCGTTTGCTCGTCGGGATTGAGCGGGCCGAGGAGCGATTCGAGCGGGCTGGTTGGCTTCGGCAGGATCAGGCGTTCGACTTTGTCATCGGGGCCGAGCTTCGCGAGTTGCTTGGCGTGATCGACCGCGTCTTCCAGTGTGCCGATTTTGTCGATGAGTCCGAGCTTGAGCGCGGTCGATCCCGAATAGATGCGGCCGCGAGCGAGTTTTTCGAGCTTCTCGTAGTCCATCTTGCGGCCCTTGGCGGCCTTCTCGGTGAACTGCTTGTAGATGTCGAGCAACAGCTTGGTCATCGCGGCGCGTTCGCTGTCGGTGAAGCCGGTGGTCGTGCTGAGGATGCCGCTGTTCTTGCCGCGTGCGACGACGCTCGTCGTGATGCCGATCTTGTTGTAGAGACCTTCGAGTGCGATCTTGCCGCCGACCACTCCGATGGAACCGGTGATCGTGCCCGGTTCGGCGAAGATCGTGTCGGCTCCCATCGCGATGTAGTAGCCGCCGCTGCCGGCCACGTCGCCCATGCTGGCGACGATTGGCTTCTCGACTTTTTCGAGGGCTCGCCAAATCAAATCGCTGGCGAGGGCACTGCCGCCGGGGGAATCCACTCGCAGCACAATCGCTTTGACGGTCGCGTCGTTCGAGGCTTTCTCAATCGCCTTCACGAGTGTGTCGCCGCCGAGCACGCTGTCGCCGAACAAGTCGCTCTGACTTTGGCCGGGCATGATCATGCCGGTCGCGTGGATGACGGCGATCTTCGGGTTGTTGCTTTTGCGAGCCTGCGGTTCCATGCCCATGAGCATGTTCATCATCTTGACCATGCCGGCGAAGCCGCTGAAGTCGGTGTCGATCTTCTTCTTGCCGTAGCGCTTCGCCAGCTTGATCGTCGTGTCGGCTTTGTCACCCTTGAGGATGCCGGTCAGCTCGTCTTCGTAAGCGACGCGCGTGATCAGTCCGAGTTTCTTCGCGGCCTCCGCCGTGTGCGGGCCGTTGTCGATCGCGGCTTTGACTTTCTCCGCATCGAGTCCGCGTCCGGTCGCGACCTGCTCGACCATCTGGTCGTAGAAGTCGCCGAGGACTTGTTCCAACTCTTCGCGGAATTCTTTGCTCATCTCGGTGCGCGAGTACGGTTCGGCGGCGGATTTGTATTCGCCGACACGCAGCATCTCGGCTTTGAGACCAACGAGATCGAACAGGTTCTTGTAGAAGCTGACTTCGGATCGCACGCCGAGCAGCATCAGCACGCCCGATTCCGGCATCACGACTTCGTCGCAGCCGGCCGCGACGAGGTAATCGCCGGAGCCTGCGGAATCGAGATACGCGACGACCTTCTTCCCCTTCGCCTTCACACGGCCAATCGCTTGGCGGAACTCGTTGAGCTTGCCGCGCCCGATGCTCGGCCCGTCGATCTTGAGCACGACGCCCGTTATTGCGTCATCCTTCGCGGCTTTGTCGAGCCGGCTGATCGCTTCGGCGAGACTCTCGCTGACGTCGCCGAATAAGCCCATCATCGCCGGGCCTTCCGCGTAGCTCCCCTTCAGTTCGATGTGCGCCCAAGTCGCCGTCGCAGCGGCGGGCTTGGCCGGCTCTTGCGCGGCGACGGGCTGCGTTGGCTGACTGAAACAGAACAGCGCCAACCCAACAGACATCACGGAAAGTCTTGGGAGAGCAATGGCTCGAAGGCGAACGAGGCTGAGCATGGCGAGGTCTCGCAAAAAAGGCGTTCGGAAGAGATCAGATCGAATGACGGTCGGAGTCTATGGTCGGCCATTCGGCACCAGCAAGCGGGGTCAGTGTTTGTTGCCCGGCCAATCACCGATGGCCGTCGGCCGAAAGCCGAATTCCGTTTCCGAGTGGCTCAAGAAAATAGGGCTCTCCGCCAACTGTGTTGAAAGGAAGAGTTCTCACGCAGAGACGATGCCAATGCCGTTCTCGCCGCACTCTGCGAGCTTTGCGCCTCTGCGTGAGACAACCTCTGGATTGCCGTGATTCAACCCCGATGGCGGAGAGCCGAAAATGGATAACGGCCAGCGGCCGAACGGGAGCTTACGAAACCCGTCTTGTCACCCTTTGAAAGCTGTGCCAGACTCCGGCCGAGATTCGCCGCGAAGATGGAATTCTTGCGGCATTTGATGGGACATTTCGCCTCTGGGCATCGAGGTGGTTGATGATTCGCTGGCTGACATTCGCGATCGCATTGGTGATGGGGTTCGGTTTCGGCGCTGCGCCGCAAGCGAACGCTCAAGGCTTGATCTGGAAGCTGCCGGACGATGGGACTTGGATTCGGTACGAAGGAACGTACCAGCAGATCGAAACGCGTTCGAACACCGGTGGCACCGATCTGACGATCCAATGGATTCAACACCTGACGATCAAATCGGTCGGTCAACTCGAGGCCGAGTTTGAAGGGAAGACAGTCCCGTGTCGTTGGCTCGAATTCAAAGTGCAAACCGGCAAGAAGAGCGAAGCTGGGATCAACCCCGGCCCGGTCGGTGCGTCGATTTACAAAGTGCTCGTCCCCGAAAGTCGCGTGATCGGCAAGCTGGCCGACGACGAAACGATCCCGGTTTCCTTCCTGCCGATCGTCAAAGGCTTCCGCAAAGAAGGTGAGAAACCCGTCGAACAAATGACCGGCTCGGTGTTCCAAATTTATCCAAAAGTCGCGCGGTTCATGCACTACAAGACGCTGGAGAAAGACGGAGAACCGGAATCGCTGGCCGTCGGCATCGGCGCTGTCACCACCCAGAAATGGAAGGGCCGATACGAGGCGGATAACTCGCAAGGTCACACGATCCAAGAGGCGGAAATGTGGCGCAGCGACGAAGTCCCGTTCGGGCTGGCGCAATGGAGCGTCAAGCAGTCGATGGAGCGCAAAGGAAACAACGAGCCGCGTTCAGCGTTCAAGCAAGTCGCGCAGACGCTCGTCGAGATGAAGGCGCTCGAGATCGGCACCGACGCCAAGAGTGAAATCGAAACGCCGATGTAGCCCGCTTTCGCCGAAAGCGGATGTCGCGAGTGAAGCTCGCCGCCAGATCGGCTCTCGGCGAGAGCCGACTACACTGCTCGCCGCAGCCGTTTCAGGAAGTCGGACAGATCGCGCGGCAGTCGCGTCTCGAAGAGCAACGACTCGCCGGTCGCAGGATGTTCAAAGCCTAACTCCGCCGCGTGCAGTGCGAGTCGTGGTGCTCCGCTGCGATCGACGATCAGCTTCTGACCGAGCGGGCCGCGATAGTCTTTGTCGCCGCAGACAGGATGTCCTGTCTCGGACAGATGAATGCGAATCTGATGCGTGCGGCCGGTTTCGAGTCGGCATTCGACAAGTGTGTGACCACCGACGAGTTCGATCGGACGAACGTGTGTGATTGCCTGTTGGCCCTGATCCGGATCGGTCACGCTGCCCCGTTTTCCGTCGCCGCGATCGCGAGCGAGAAACGATTCGATCGTTTGCTCGGTGATCTCACCCAACACGATGGCCAGATACGCGCGGTTGATCGAGTGCTCGCGAAACTGTTCGACGAGCGAACGTTCGGCCGCGACCGTGCGAGCGAAGACCATCAAACCACTGGTGTCTCGATCGAGCCGATGCACCGGGATCACTCGCGGCGGACGAGCAGCACGCTTCGGTTCGCCGCGCGACGAACTCAATGACTTGGCGAGGACATTCGGAAGCACATCTTCGAGCGTCGGTTCGCGGCGGCGGCGACGCGCCGACCAGTGAGCCTCCTCTTCGTGCGGCATCGTCGTCATACCGGAGGGCTTCTCGACAACGACGAGATGCTCGTCAACAAAGTGGATGCGAATGTCCGCTTCGGTCGGAGGCGCGGCGATCGTGTGCGGCAGAATTTTCACGACCTCGCCGGTTCTCATCCGCCGCTGAGGATCCTGGCAGAGATTACCATCGACTTGCACTTGGCGATTTCGCAGCAGTTGAGCCGCGGCGGTCGGCGCGATGGGCTGCTGCCAGCGACGAAGCAACACCAACAGCGATTGCCCGGCCTCGGTGTCCGACACATGAAAGACTTGCGAGCCATCACGCCGCATGAGTTGACCCGAACGTCATGTCGATTCTGTTCCCACAGGCGCACCAATATCCGGTCGATCGGCGGGATCTTCACGCGGAGTACGCGGAGTGATTTGCTTGTCTCCGTCATAGGTCGGAGTCTTCTCGTCCGACTTGGTGCTCAGCAACGAAAACAACAGAATCACCATCCCCAAAATCCCAACGGCGAGCCAAATGAAGCTCCATTCGATACCCTGTGATGACACCAAACTTCCTGATCGAGGTTCATTGGGATCTTGAGACATTGGCAATTCTCCGCTGGATTTCTCGGTGCATCTTGGCACGCACAGGGTTTGATCGGCAAGTCGAAGGGTGATCAAAATAGGAGCCAGACGGCGGACTGAAGAGGTCCGACGAACGAAATGGGAATGAATTGCGCCAGCCCGCAGCCCAATCATCATCGGCTCGATGAGCTGCGACATTCTGATTCGGAGTCAAACTGATGCGATGTTCTTATCTCAGTGACAATGTCTTTCGGCGTCGCGTTTCTGTCGGGATCTCTTTGATTCTGGCAGTGGTAATTTTGGCAGTGTCCAGTTGGGGAGTCACTCAAGAAGCGGCTCCCAAGTCGGCAACTCGTGTTGAAGGCAAATCCGCCTCCAAAGAGGCGCTGTCGCCGTTTCAAGATTTGGTGGGCGGCTGGGTCGGCACTGGTCAGCCGAAACGCAATTCGGCGACCGGCGCATGGCGTGAAAAGGCCGAGTGGCGTTGGAAGTTCAGCGGCGAACAAGTCGCGCTCGAATACGCCGTCGAGGAAGGCAAACTGCTGAAGTCGGCGCAGTTCTCGTTCGATGCCAAATCGAAAACTTTCCGATTGAAGACGGTCGAACTCGGAACGGCGAAAGATCAAACGATCGAGCGCGATTACGTCGGAGAGCCGAACGGCAATAAGTTGATCTTCGACACTCCCCCAAAAGAAGGGGCGGAAGGCCGTCGCATCACGATCACTCGGCTGAATGAAAAGCGGACGCTGGTGTTGTTCGAGCAAAAAGGAGCCGGCCAAAACTTCTTCAATCGGATCGCCGAAGTCGGCTACACCCGCGAGGGGACTCGGCTGGCCGAATCGGATCAGACTGGCCCAGAATGCGTCGTCACCGGCGGAGCAGGAACGATCAAGGTCAGCTACAAAGGCGAGACGTATTGGGTCTGCTGCACCGGATGCCGTGATGCGTTCAACGACGATCCCGAAGGAGTGCTCGCGGACTATCGCAAGAAGTTGGAAGAGCGCAAGGCCGGGAAGAAACCGTAGACCGGTCACTCCGTGACCGGAATTCGAGTCACGGAGTGACTCGTCTACGCTTGCTGTTCGGCCGCAAGTTGTGCCATACGAATCGCCGGCTCGACGATGCGTTCCCAGTTGTCGCGGAGATAATCGGGAGGTCCGCCCTTCGCCGCGACGTACTGAGCCACTTGAATCGTCGGGAGCATCTCGATCGCGTCCCACGGGCAGACGGTCAACTCGTACGGGTCCGACTTCTTGGTCGGGATGTGGACGCAGACTTCGCAACCGACGCAGCGTTCGACGTCGATCTCGCAAAAGCTTTGCAGGACCGAGATCGTCCCGCCGGGCACCTTCACGATGCAATCGACCGGACAGACTTCCAAGCACGCTTCGCAGCCGGTGCAGTTGTCGGCGTTGATGACGGCGACTTCCTTCGGCAGTTTCTTACGAGTACCGGCTTTGGCCATGATCTCAAACCCGTTTGACGATGCCGTCCGGACAAGAACGCTCGGCGGCGAATGGACTGTATACACGCTCTGCACGATCATCGGCCCGGCGGCCTCGGCGGAGCAATTCTTTCCGGCGGAATTCTCGTCCGCGGAAAGGTCGCGTATTCTGTGAAGGGAGCCGGTTTCGGGCAAGTCGCTTCCCTGCGATGAGCCGCCCGCTTCCAATCTCCGGCGTTGAACATTCTTGAAAAAGGGAACTCGCGTGACATCTTCCACGGAAACGCGGCCATTTGGCCTCGCCGATTTACAGGCGTTGATCGCCAAAATGTATTCGAGCAAAGACGAAGCTCGCGGCGTCGACGGCACATTCATGTGGCTGATGGAAGAGGTCGGCGAACTAGCCGCCGCACTCCGCGAAGGGACGCCTGAAGAACTAGCGATGGAATTCGCCGACGTCCTCGCGTGGCTGGCGACGATCGCGAACGTTTCCGGAGTCGATCTGCAAGCAGCGGTCCTCAAGAAATACGGCAACGGCTGCCCCGGCTGCGGCCAGATGGTGTGTGCCTGCGGATTGGAAGAGAAGCCATGAGCCAGATCACGTTGCCTCAACTCAAGCTCGGCTCGATTGCGCTCGACTTCCCCGTCGTGCAGGCAGCTCTCAGCGGCTACAGCGATTGGCCGATGCGCGTCATCGCCAAGCGATTCGGAGCGTCGTACTCGCTGTGCGAAGTGATGCTCGACAAGTTTTTGATTGAGCTGAAGGACCGGCATCGGACTCGGCGGTTCCTGAAGGTCAGCGACGAAGAACATCCGGTCGGAGGACAATTGATGGGCGCGGTGCCGGAAGATTTTGGACCTGCCGCGCTCAAGCTGGTCGAGGCGGGCTTCGATGTCATCGACATCAACTTCGGCTGCCCGGTCAAGAAAGTGTTGGGGCGATGTCGCGGCGGATTCTTGTTGAGTCAGCCGCAGACCGCGCTCGAAATCGTCAGCCGCGTGCGCGACGCTGTTCCGGAACATATTCCCGTGACGCTCAAGATGCGGCGGGCGCTCGATGACGAACCGGGGAGCAGCGACAAGTTCTACGAAATCTTCGATGGTGCGTATGCTCGCGGTGCGGCGGCGATCACGGTTCATGGCCGCACGGTCGAGCAGCGTTACAACGGGCCGAGCAACTGGGACATTCTCCGCGAGATCAAGCAGCACGCAGGCAGTCGAGTCGTGCTTGGCAGCGGTGACTTATTCACGGCTCAAGCGTGTCTCGACATGATGCAACAAACCGGCGTCGATGGCGTGACCGCCGCGCGCGGCGCGATCGGCAATCCGTGGATCTTTCGCGAAGCTCGCGCGCTTGCAGCGGGATTGCCGCTGCCCGATCCGCCGTCGTTGCACGAACAACGAGACGCGCTGCGCGAGCACTTCCGATTGTCGATGGAAGTCTACGACGAAAAGCGTTCGGCGATCATGCTCCGCAAGTTCGGTATCAAGTATTCCGAACTGCATCCGCGCTTCGAGGAACTCCGCGAGACATTCGTGAAAGTCTCCAGCTTGGCCGACTGGAACGAAGTGCTCGACACCTGGTATCGCGACGACTTGCCCGGGCGACGTCGTGTGATCGACTTCGATTCGCCGATCTTCTCGGAAAGCTGCGAAGCCGCGTGACAAACGCCGGACGTGTATCTGTTGGCCTGCAAAGTGACTCAGAGCGTGCTCCTGCGCGACGACTCCGATACTCTGTCACCCACCCACTCGGTAACTGTCGATCCAAACGTTTCTGATCGGACTGAACCGAGAAGAAGACGTGCGAGTTGCTCTGATCTCAGGCTGATTGGCTCAAAAGGAGGCCGCTCATGCCGCGCCGGAATCGGTTTCGCCATCAGCCGTATGTCGCTTGGGAATCGCCGCCGATGCCCGTGTCCGTGGCGGCGGTACGCAAGGAACAAGTCGCGGACCTTAATATCGGCGAGACGCTGCGGCGGCTGCGTGTGAAGCATTGGTTGCTCGTGCATGGGACGTTTGTCGGTGACGACCCGTTCGGGTTGGCGGCAAAGCTCGATGCGATGATTGAGTCGGTGGCTCCGCTGATGCGTCCGTTGGTCAAGAAACTGGCAATGGACTCGTGGGGCCAATTGCTCCGCGGTATCAATCAACGCTTTGCCGACAAGGTGATGGGGGAGACCTGTAGCTATCGAGCCGACTATCTGGACGATGTCCGCTCGCTGCTGCAAACGGATGAGATCGGCGTCGATCGTTTCGATTGGTCGAGCGGTAACGATCACTTGGCTCGCGCGGACGCGGCGGTGATGTTGTTCAATCGGCTGAGCGATTTGCCAATCGACATCGCGACGGAGCGGCTATTGCTGTGGGGACACAGTCACGCGGGAAACGTGTTCGCTCTGCTGACGAACTTGTTGGCGAACGATCGTGAGTCGGTCAAAGCCTTCTTTGCCGCCACCGGTCGTATCGGCGATGAGCGTACCGATTGGAAGACCGCGGCCGAACGATTGGCCGCCGCGCCGTCACCGCATCCGTTGGCGAAGGCGTTGTGCTTGGTGACGTTCGGCGCGCCCGTGCGATACGGTTGGGATCGGGATGGCTACGCTCGGCTGTT
Source organism: Planctomycetia bacterium (assembly GCA_043777235.1). GTDB lineage: Bacteria > Planctomycetota > Planctomycetia > Planctomycetales > Planctomycetaceae > SXKJ01. The sequence continues at coordinate 5,509 of JAYVQJ010000349.1, read as the reverse complement.
GCATGTCGTGCAGCATCGGCCGGTCAGCGGTCGAGCCGAATGGATGACGAAGCCGGCGCTGCCGCAGACGCTCACGGAGATTCTCGGAGCGAAGTACGGTGACTGGGTGCAGTCGTTCGGCTGTGCGGGGACCGATCTGTGGCCCGTCGATCGCGAGAAGCGGGCGATTCATCTCGCGCTGGGTGATCTGCTCGAAGCGGGATTGGCCGAACCGGAATTGGGATCGAACGCTCTGCTGGATCGGTTGCCGAAATCGGCGCGAGACCGTGTCCAGGAGAAACTCAAGGATTTTCTGGTGTTGCTCGAACGCCTGCGGTGCGGTCAACGAGTTCCCTCCGATGGTGACGCGGTTTGGCTGTTTGACTACGGTGCCGAGGAAACGGAGGTGTTCGGTCACGGCGTTTACACCAAGCGTGCGTGGCTGCCGTTCCATGCCAATCGCGTCGCCGATTGGCTGCGGCAAACAATGGAGTCCTGATGGCCGATCACGATGAAAGGAGGATGGGCACTCTTGCCCGTCCCGAATCAGAGACGGGCAAAATTGCCCATTCTTCAGTCGCTCCGTACTTGTGGATGCTGGTCGGAGCGTTCGCGTTCACGGTGATGAGCACGCTGGCGCATCTCGTGCGCGATCGGTTCCCGTGGCAGGCGATCGCGATCGGCCGATCGAGCGTGCCATTCGTGTTGACCGGCCTGTCGGCTCTGCTGACGGGAGGCCAGTTGGTGGTGCTCGGTCCGCGAGCTTTGTGGCTGCGAAGTCTCGCTGGCAGCACGAGTTTGGTCTGCACGTTTTATGCGTTGACTCGGTTGCCGGTGGCGGATGCGTTGACACTGACAAACCTGTTCCCGATCTGGGTCGCTCTGCTGTCGTGGCCGCTCTTGAATCAGCGACCCGGAGTGTTCGTCTGGGGCTGTGTCGTCAGTGCCGTCTGCGGAGTCGTCTTGATCCAACAACCGCACTCGCGCGACGGAAACCTGGCGACCTTCACGGCACTGGTCGCGTCGTTCACGAGTGCTCTGGCGATGATCGGACTGCACCGCGTTCAAGGAGTCGACACACGCGCGATTGTGTTTCATTTCAGTGCCGTATCGCTGATCTTCGCCGGCCTGGCGATGGGGTTGCTCAAAGGTGACATGCCCGTCGAAGCACAACCTCGAACGTGGGTGAGCTGGGTCGAACTGTTTGGCGTCGGAGCTTCGGCCACCATCGGGCAGGTCTGCCTGACGAAAGCCTTCACGCTCGGCGTGCCGTCGCGCGTCGCGGTCGTCGGACTCTCGCAAGTCGGCTTCGCGTTGATCTTCGAGCTGATGCTGGAACGCCGCGACTACAACAAAGCGTCACTGATCGGCATGTTGCTGGTCCTCGCACCGACGGCGATCTTGCTGCTTCGCCGCCCCGAAGAGGAACCTGTCCTGTAGGTTTCGATGTTGCCTGCCTTGGTCGGCCGTCAGCCGTGGGCCGATGGCCGTGGGCTGAAATCCTTTTGAGGGAACTTCGAAAAGGATTCCGGCCTTCGGCTCACGGCTCACGGCTTTCGGCCTTGTCTGATTTCGGTGCGAAGCCTCGCCGCAGCGTGTTTTCGGTGACGCTGATGGGCACGACGAATTGCAGCAGGTAATCGGCTCCGCCGGCTTTCGTGCCGATGCCGCTGAGCTTGAAGCCGCCGAATGGTTGGCGATTGACCAGAGCTCCGGTGATCGGACGATTGAGGTACAGGTTGCCGACTTGAAACTCGCGGCGGGCGCGGGCGAGGTTGTGCGGGCTGCGGCTGTAGACGCCACCGGTCAGGGCGTAGTCGGTCGAGTTCGCAATCGTGAATGCTTCGTCGAGGTTCTTCGCTTTGAGCACGCAGAGGACCGGGCCGAAGATCTCTTCTTGAGCGAGTCGCGAATCGGGAGCGACGTCGGCGAAGACATGCGGCGCGACGTAATTCCCGTCCTTCACAAGCTTCGCAGGAACCTCACCGGAGACAACGACTCGGAATTCGCCCGAACCCATCTCGATATATTCGGTGATGCGATCTTGTGCATCGGAGTCGATCACCGGCGGGATGAACGTGCCGGGATTTTCGGCGGGGCCGAGCTCCAAACTCTTCACGGCTCCGGCGAGACGTTCGAGGAACACGTCGTACACACCTTCCAGCACGATGGCTCGCGAGCACGCCGAACACTTTTGGCCGGCGTATCCGAACGCGGACTGCACGACGCCGAGCACCGCTTCGTCGAGGTCGGCGTCGTCATCGACGATGATCGCGTTCTTGCCACCCATCTCGGCGATGACTCGTTTGACGCTGTGTTGCAGGTGCATGTCGATCGCGGCGGCCTGCCGATTGATTTCGAGTCCGACCGCTCGCGAACCGGTGAAGGCGATGACATCCACATCGGGACTCTGCACCAGCGTCGGGCCGATCTCTTCGCCGATGCCGGGCAAGAAGTTGACGACGCCGTCGGGCAGGCCGGATTCCATGATGATGTCCATGAACTTCGCGGCGACGACGGACGATTGCTCGGCCGGCTTCAGCACGACGGTGTTCCCCATCGCCAGCGCGGCGGTGGTCATGCCGGTCAGGATCGCCAACGGGAAATTCCACGGCGCGATGACCGCGACCACGCCGCGCGGGCGGTAATGGAATTCGTTCTCTTCGCCCGCCAGATCGACTCGCTGCGGTTGCGACATCGCCAGCATTTGCTCGGCGTAGAAGCGGCAGAAGTCGATCGCCTCGGCGACGTCGCCGTCGGCGTCCTCCCACGACTTGCCGACTTCGTGGACGATCCACGCCGCCAGCTCAAACCGCTGATCGCTGATTTGCTTGGCGATGAGATTGATGTGCTCGGCCCGATACTTCGGCTCGACGCGCGACCAGCCGGGGAACGCGCCCTTCGCAGCGGCGATAGCGTTCTCGGCATCAAACTTCGTCGCCGACGACACCTTGCCGACGCTCAAGCCACGATGTGACGGGCTGGACGAAACGATCGCCCCTTTCGTCTCGACGACGCGGCCGTTGATGACCAGCGGGTACTCGTTTCCAAATTGGCTTTTGACATCGTCGATCGCCGTCTGAAACGCCTTGCGGTTCGCGGCCTGACTGAAATCGGTGGGAGGTTCGTTGCGAAAGGACATGAGAGGAGTTCCGAGTTCCGAGTTCCGAGTTCCGAGTTCTGCATTTCCACTGCCGACTGCCAACTGCCCACTGCCTTCTGCCGTCTGCGGCGGTCGCATCAAATCTTCTGCCGTGACATTGTCCGCGAGGCTGTGTCGCAGGAACGAATCGTTGCTGGTGTTCTCCAGCAGGCGACGGACGAGGTACGCCATGCCGGGGATCAATTCTCCGAACGGCGTGTAGATGCGGACGCGATGACCCATCTCGGCGAAGAGTTGTGCTTGCTCGGCGGCCATGCCGTACAGCATTTGAATTTCGTAGGCTCCGATCGGCACCTTGAGCTGTCTCGCCCAGGCGATGCCGTTGGCGAGACTCCGCAAGTTGTGACTCGCCAACGCGGGTCGCAGCAGTTGGTAATTCTCCATCAGCAGCCGCGCGAGCTTTTCAAAGTTGGCATCTGACTGCCACTTCTCCTGGAACACGGGAACCGGCCAACCGTGCAGGCCGGAGTTGACCGTCTCGTAATCCCAGTACGCACCCTTCACGAGCCGCACCGTCACCGGCGTGCCGCGTTTCTTCGACCACTTCAGCAGTCGTTGCAGGTCTGCTTCAGCGTCGGGCAAGTACGCTTGGATCACGATGCCGACGTCGGAGAAGTCGCGGAACTCCTCTTCCATCAATGCCTGCTGGAAAATGTCGAGCGTCAGATCTTTTAAGGCGTACTGTTCCATATCGACATGGATGTAGGCCCCGTGCTCACGAGCCGCTCGTAAGATCGGCCGCAACCGCGTGAGGACTTCGTCCGTCGTACCGGCTGGATCGACTGGCCGGAAATGCGAACACAACGCCGACAACTTCAGCGACACATTCACTCGCGGGATCGAACCGAGGTGATCACTGTCGAGCTGACAATCCTCCGGCCACTGCTCGGACTGCGCCGCGAGTCCGCTGATCAGATTGAGGTACTGCTGCTGATACGCATCCGACTCGGCCGCCGAGATCGTTGCCTCGCCCAGCAGATCGAGCGTGAACGCGAAGCTTTGCTTCCGCAACTTGCCGACCGTGGCCGAGACCTCATCGACCGTCGAGCCAGCGATGAATCGCTGAGCCATCCGCGTCGCGTTCGATCGCGCGTTGACCGCGAGCGCTCGGCCGAGCACCGTGTTTGGTTCGGCCAAATCGAGTACCAGCCGCGCAGCTCCCGGCAAGTGCGTGCTGACCTCCTCGAAGTATTCCTGCAAATGCCGAGTCACCGCCGCGTGCGTCTTCAGTCGCGGCAGCACATCGACGAAGCGAAACATCTGCACTTTGACCGCTTCGTCTCCCATCGCCCACGACAGGATGCGATCTTCCCACCAACGCTTCTCAAAGATCGAGGCTTTGCGGCGGCGAAGATGTTCGAAGAGATAGCGGCCGATCTCCTGCGTCGTCTCTTCGACACGAGCCTCCAAATCACCAAGCCCATCGGCCTGAGCGGACGGCTTCGCAGTTGCGGACGCGGACGGTTTCTTCTTGGCCACGAGCAATTCGTCTCCCCACGCGGATCGCCAGCTTCGACACCTTTGAGCCGACTCGGCACAATGTCCCCCCGCCAGCGACAGCGGATCGGCGATTGTCGCGGCGAACTCGCGAATGAAAAGGCAACGGCCAAGTTTTCAACGCAAAGTCGCAAAGACGCAAAGATTTCCAGACATCACGTTCTTCGGCCCGCAGTGCCATTCTCTGCGTCTTCGCGTTGAAAGTTTTTTTGAAAGGCTCCCATGCTCGACTACGCCAAAGTTTTTGAGAACGGTTTGTCCTATCGCAATTTCCTCGCCAAGTACGGCACGGCGGAGCAACAGCGGCGCTGGGAAGGACTGCACGCAGAGGTCCGTTTATCCGACGCTCAGCGGCAATTGCTGGCAGGCTTCAAACGCAAGATGCCAGTCATCGTGCTGGCCGGAGCGTGGTGCGGTGACTGCGTCAATCAATGCCCGATCTTCGATCACTTCGCAGCCGCATCGAACTGCATCGACCTCCGCTTCTACGACCGCGACGCGAACCCGGACCTGGCCGCCGAACTGTCCGTCTGCGGAGCCGCCCGCGTGCCGGCCATGTTGTTCCTCAGCGAAGACTGGTTCCGCTGTGCTCAGTACGGCGACCGAACTTTGTCGAAGTACCGGCAGATGACTGCCGACTTCTCCGGAGCCGCTTGCCCGGTTGGCATCGGCTCGCCGGAGCGATCGCTGCTCGACAACGTCGTCCAAGAATGGCTGAACGAATTCGAGCGCGTGCAACTCCTGCTGCGAACCTCCGGCCGGCTGCGAACATTTCACGGCGATTGAACTAAGACGGACAAGTTTCCGACGTAGGGTGGGTCGAGTCATCGAGACCCACCAGCATTGGCGACGATCGTGGTGGGTCTCGAT
>JAYVQJ010000348.1:0-2287 GCA_043777235.1 Planctomycetia bacterium | reverse complement strand
GTTGCTGGTTGCCGGCCCGCAAACCGATGCGTTCGTGAACGCTGTCAAAACGAAATTCGAGTCCGCTCCGATCGGTACGATGCTCAGCGAGGGAGTGCTTCGGAATTTTGAATCGGGAATTCAGTCGCTCATCGCCGCAGGAGCCGAAGTGCTCGCGGGCGGTCAACCGGGAGGCGGCAACGGCTTCTCGTTCCGCAACACGCTGCTGAAAGTTTCCGGCGAAAAGTTTCTGTCGAACCCACACGCCTTGCAGGCGGAAGCGTTCGGCAACAGTTCGTTGCTGGTTGTCGCGAACGACGAAGCACAGTTGCTGGCGGTCCTCGAATCGCTCGAAGGAAATCTGACCGGAGCGATCTACAGCGCGAAGGATGGAACTGACGACGCGCTGTATTCGCGAATCGAGCCAGCATTGCGAACCCGCGTCGGCCGGCTGATCAACGACAAGATGCCGACCGGCGTCGCCGTCAGCCCGGCGATGAATCACGGCGGTCCATTCCCCGCGACCGGACATCCCGGCTTCACCGCCGTCGGCGTTCCGGCGTCGCTCCGTCGATTCGCGATGCTGCAATGCTACGACGGAGTCCGTCAACATCGCCTGCCGCCGGAGTTGCAGGACAAGAATCCGCGTCCCGGTTTATGGCGCAGCATCGACGGGCAATGGTCGCATCAATGACGAATTGAGAATTACGAATGACCGAGACTTAATTCGTAATTCTCAATTCGTCATTCCCAAGGTCGCTCTTGCTCTGATTCGAGTACTCGCGGCAAACTGTCGCGTCTCGTTCGGAGTTCGCGATGAAGAACGTTCGCCGCAAAGTCACGCTGAATCTGATGCCGATGCTCGATCTAATGCTGATCGTCATCTTCGCGCAGTATTTGGCGATGCGCGACCAGTCACAGCACGAGGAATCGCGAGCGTCTCAAGCCGTTTCGTCCGCCGAGGAACAGCGGCAGCTCTTGGAAGTGGAACGCATCGCGATCGCCGAGCAGCGCCGCGAAGCCGAGATAATCACTGAGCAGGCTTTCGATCAACGCGATCTCGTCGGAAAGCTCGCCGGTGAATTGTTCGACTTGCCGGACGAGACGATCGAGAAACTCTTGAAGCAACGATTCGCGGACGATCCGCCGACCGACAAAGAGGTCGCCGAGATGCAGCAAGAGTTCCGCAAATTGCGCGGCCGCCGCGGGCAAGAGGTGCTCAAGCATTTGCTGACGTTTCACGAGATCCGCAAGCGATGCGATCTGTGGGAGGTCTTCATTGACAGCGACGTGATTTTGCTGAAGGCCAACGGAGAGGAAAGCTCCTTTCGAGCCGACACGCCGCAGGCGTTTGCGTCCCAACTTTTCGCCTGCTACCGCAAGGCACCGCAGCCCAAGAGCATGGTTTTGATCGTGTTGTCATGGGGAAATCCTCGCCTGCAAGTTTACAACGCGGCGATGAAGGGATTCCCGCAGGCCATCCTGCAGATGCAGGCGGATTGTCAGGGCCGCTCGCGATTTGAGTACGCGATTCTCGGCTACGATCCGCAACGCACACTGCGGCCGGAAAAATGATTTTCAGTGACGAGTTGGATTCGTCCATGCAGCCGCACGAAGGAGCCGATGATGCCTAAATTGATGCCTCGCAAACGAACAATTCTCGGCGGAGTGCTGGCAGCGGGAATCGTGGCAGGCATCTGGTTCGGCGACAAACTGCCGCATCTCGGCAGCGGCTTCGGACTGGGTTCGGGAGGCGATGGTCTGATCGGAAAGCCCAACGTGACCAACGTTGAAGTCAATGCGTCCGCTGCCGAAAAAACTTCCGCAAGCGATGAAGCGAAATCGGTTCAGAAGGAGCAACCCTCAACGAAGGTTCGCCAGCACACCGCGACGGATAAGCTTCCGCCGGACGACGTGCTGACGGTCCTCGTTGAAGAGCGACATTACGCTGTATGGAAGAAGACTCGCCGCGGCAACGGATACTTTCCGACCGAACTGCCCGTGATTGTTGAACTGGCGTTGAAGACACCAGCCAACACGGAGGGCCTGCGAGTCCGAGTCGTCTCGACCAAAGCCGCACGCTACCCGGCGTGGCACGCGCTGCAACAAAAACTGGTCGACGCCGGAGTCTCCGCCGACGAAATTGTGCTGACCGATGAAACGGTCGACTAGGCTGCTTCAACGGCGAAAGTCGTTGCCGTTAAGTCAAGTTTTTGAGGACCGCTCATTGACGCGAATCAGCGCCAATCCATGAATGACCGTTGTGGCTCATTATCCGCATTCCGAAAATTAGCCGCGCGGCGCTAGC
>JAYVQJ010000347.1:0-2289 GCA_043777235.1 Planctomycetia bacterium | reverse complement strand
GTGTTGATTGCCCGGATGTTAAATGGCTGACAACGAGTCGATTGATGAGCCAGCACGCGCTAGCGTCCGGTTCGAGGATCAATCGACGTCCAAACCGGACGCTAGCGCGTGCCGGCTCACGTTCCACGGTTGTTTGTCTGCCTCTTAGCCACTCGCTCTGGATGGAGGCGGGACATTCTCGCCAGCGGACGTGGTCGCGACAATCCACCGAACGTGCGATCCTTTCGTCCGAGCCGGTGAGCCACCAGAATGTCGGCCACTTGCAACCTCGAATGAGCACGACCGACCATGAGTTCCACGCCCGCCAAAGCCGTTGTCCTTGTCAGCGGCGGCCTCGATTCTGCCACGGTGCTGGCTCTCGCGCGGCAGCAAGGCTTTGAGCTGTTCGCTCTGTCGATCGACTACGGCCAGAGGCATCGGTTTGAACTGGAGGCGTCGAAGCGAGTCTGCGAATCGCTGGCCGTGAAGCAGCATCAAGTCTTTCAAATTGACCTGCGGCAATTCGGTGGCTCGGCACTCACCGACAACATCGACGTGCCGAAGGATCGCAGCCAATCGGAACTCAGCACCGGCATCCCGATCACTTACGTACCGGCTCGCAACACGATCTTCTTGTCACTGGCACTCGGTTGGGCCGAGGTGCTTGGCGCGTTTGACCTGTTCATCGGCGTCAACGCAGTCGACTACAGCGGCTACCCCGATTGCCGACCTGAGTTCATCAAGCAGTTCGCGGAGCTTGCTCGGTTGGCGACGAAAGCGGGAGTCGAACGTTCGGGCCGCTTCGTCGTTCACTCGCCACTGATCTCGTTAAGCAAGTCCGACATCATCCGCCGAGGCGTCGCGCTCGGAGTCGATTACGGCCTGACGACCAGTTGCTACGACCCCGACTCGGCCGGTCGACCGTGCGGACATTGCGACTCGTGCCAACTTCGTCTGAAAGGCTTCGCCGACGCGGGCTTGGTCGATCCTCTGAAGTATTCGTAGCCGTCATCGCTCCGCGTGACGAGCCGATCACCTCGCACGGTTAGAGTTGTTCTAGGAATTTGAATCTTGTGAACCTTTGGCTCGTCACGCGGAGCGGTGACGGCTACGTTGGGACTCTCATGCCTGCCGCCGCGCGACGCACGAAATTGATGTTGCTGGTCCCGACGCTCGACCAGTCGGGAGCCGAGAAGCAATTGACGTTGCTGGCGTGCCGGCTGCCGCGCGACGAGTTCGATGTGCATGTCGTCGCACTGACTCGCGGCGGAGCATTCGCGGACGAACTGGCTCGGCACGGCGTGCGGCTGACGGTACTTGGTAAGCGATGGAGGTTCGATCCGGTCGCGATGTGGCGTCTGCGGAAGTTGATCAAGGCCGAGCAGCCCGACATCGTTCACACTTGGCTGTTCGCCGCGAACGCCTACGGTCGACTGATGGTCGACCGTTGGATGAAACCGCGTCCAAAACTGATCGTGTCGGAACGCTGCGTCGATGTTTGGAAAGCCGGTTGGCAATTGTGGCTTGACCAGCGATTGATTCGACGGACCGATCGCTTGATCGGCAATTCGGTCGCCGTCGCCGAGTTTTACAAGTCGATCGGCTATCCGGCCGACCGAGTCACCGTCATCCCGAACGGCATTGAGGTTCCGGAACCGACGCCCTTCGATCGCGACGCTCTGCTGGCCGAATTCGATATCCCGCGCGGTTCGCCGGTAATCGGGTTCGTCGGTCGATTGGCAAAGCAGAAGCGAGCCGATGATCTCGTTTACGCGATGGCCTTGGTCGCGATCCTGAGACCGGAGCCGCACCTGCTGCTGGTCGGCGACGGGCCAGAACGAGACAAGCTGATGAAGTTCGCTCGCGACATCGAAGTCGATCGTCAGACGCGATTTACCGGTCATCGCTCCGACGCAACAAAGCTGCTGCGACTAATGGACCTCTTCTGGATCGCCAGCGACTTCGAGGGGCAATCGAACAGCATCATGGAAGCCATGGCTGCGGGATTGCCGGTGATCGCCAGCGATATCCCGCCGAATCGCGAACTGGTCATCGACGGCGAAACCGGCTTCCTTGTGAAAGTCGGTGACCGTGCTGGCTTCCAACAATTCGCCGATCGCTTACTGGCCGATCCCGATTTGGCTCGGCGACTCGGCCACGCCGGCCGCGAGCGCATGCGGCAGCACTTCAGCATCGACAATATGGTCGCCGCGCACGTGACGCTGTATCGAGAAGCCACCGCCGGCTAGATTTTCAAACGTCGGGTGGCACAAATTAGCCGCGCGGCGCTAGCCCCGGTTTTTGCGGCAC
>JAYVQJ010000346.1:0-2295 GCA_043777235.1 Planctomycetia bacterium | reverse complement strand
AACGCGGTCTCAAGTACGCCTGGCCCCAACAGCCGCGGCCGATGACGGCGCTCGATGCGTTTGGTGCTGGCTGTGCGGCGTTCGATGCGGACAACGACGGATGGCAAGACGTGCTACTCGTCGGCGATCCAACTCCGACACTGTTCCGCAATCTGGGTGACGGTCGCTTTGAAGATGTTTCGGCAGCGAGCGGCTTGAAGGGAGTCACCGGGCACTGGACCGGATGTGCCATTGGCGACTTCGATGGCGACGGAAGGCTCGATGTCTTGCTGACCGGCTATCACCAACTGGCTCTCTTCAAAAACCTTGGTCAGTTGCGATTCGAAGACGTGACGGCAACGGCGGGACTCGATCCGGTGAATCAAGGATTGTGGGGAGCCAGCGCGGGGTTCATGGATCTCGATGGAGATCAGTGGCTGGACTTGGTGATTCTAAACTACGTCGTCTTCGGCCCCGATTCTAAGAAGTATTGCGAATACGCTCCTGGGGTGCGGTCGGGCTGTGCGCCACGGTCGTATCCTCCTGAGCAAGGTCAGATCTGGCGTAACAACGGCTCCGGTAGTTTTGAGTTGGTCCCGATCGAACAAGGCATGCAGCAGACTCATGGGGTGGGACTCGTGCTGGCGTTTTCGGATTTGGATGAAGATGGCCGCATGGATTTTTACATCGGCAACGACGGTTTGGTGGCCGACATGCTGCACAACCGCGGCGACATGCGATTCGACAACATCGCGTCGCTGGCCGGAGTCGCAACCTCCGACAACGGCGCGGCAGTCTCCGCGATGGGAGCGGACTGGGCGGACTTCAATCGCGATGGAATCTTGGATCTCACCGTCTCCAACTGGCAGGGTGATTCGTTCGTCCTGTTTCAGGGGTTGGGTCAGCGACTGTTCATGGATTGCGCGAAGCGGACGGAGCTGGCTCAACGAACGAAGAACCGCATGGGGTTCGGTGCCAAGTGGGTCGATTTCGAGAACGACGGGTGGCCGGATCTGTTCTTCGTCAACGGGCATGTCTACGACAACTCCGCCGAGATTCATGGGCCGGGCGTCCCGTTCCGGCAGCCGCTGTCGCTGTTCTGGAATAATCATGGCCGACAGTTTCTCGACACGATTCCGCAACTCGGATCGGACATTCAACGGCCAATGGTCGGGCGCGGCTCAGCGACTGCCGACTTCAACAATGACGGACGAGTCGACTTGCTCGCCGTCGACTTTGAAGGACCAGTGATGCTCTTGGAGAACCGCACGGTAACCAACCAGCATTGGCTGAAGCTCGACCTGCGCGGCAAGGCCCCGAACCACTTTGCGTATGGCGCACGTGTCGTCGGCAAGAGCGGCGACAGAATCTGGTTGGCCGAAGTCTCACCTGCGTCCAGTTATCTTTCTTCGAGCGACCCGCGCATTCATTGGGGCTTGGGCGACGCCACAAGTCTCGACAGTGTGACCATCCGCTGGCCATCAGGGGCCGAGCAGACGTTGCAAAACCTTTCGGCGGATCGGATCGTGCCGATCGTTGAAGGCCAACCGCTTCCCGAATCTTCCAAGTGATCTTGAGCTCGCATGACTCGTACCCGGCGAATCACTGTTCTGTCTTTCGGAGTCGTCGTTGTGACGATCCTCGCTGCCTCTCTGCCGCATTTCGGGCGAGATTCTCGGCGGATTCAACTGACTGCGAAGTGTCGCGAGGCGCATCAGCGGCAGCGCTGGGACGAGTTGCAGTCGCTGGCCGAGCCGTGGTCCAAGTGGGACTCACAGAACGGTGAGCCGTGGATGTTTCTCGGTCACGCCGCAAGCAGCCGACGCGATTGGCCCACTGCTGTCGCTTGCTATTCGAGGGTTCCGGAAACGAATCCCGGATTCGTGCCGGCCATGATCCAGGTGTCCGACATGTCGTTCGAGCATCTCAACGATCCGTTGAAAGGTGTTGATGCTTGTCAGCGCATTCTGAAAGCCGATCCGCGTGCTGCCGGCGCGCAGCGGCAACTGATTTGGTTCTACGCCATGACGCTCCAGCGAGCGAAACTCTTGAAGCAAATCGACTCAGCGGTCAAAGCCAAAAAGGAGCCGCGCGAATCGTATGCTTATTACTTTCTCGTCGATTCCTATCTTTCCAGATTCGCAGTGCAGCTCAACCAGCGTTGGCACGAGTCCGCACCCGATGAAGAGGTCTTTCAAGTTGCACGAGCTCTGCACCTTCCAAACGAGGACACCAATTCTCCCAATTCGGCGACAACGACTCCCGATGGCGGTGAGACTTCGCTGGCTGCCGGTCGCTCGAAACGAGAGTTGTTGG
>JAYVQJ010000345.1:0-2295 GCA_043777235.1 Planctomycetia bacterium | reverse complement strand
GATCTCTACCGCCGCATCATCAACCGCAACAACCGGCTGACGAAGTTGGTGGATCTCAATGCGCCCGAAGTCATCGTGCGCAATGAAAAGCGTATGTTGCAGCAGTCGGTCGATGCTCTGTTCGACAACAACCGCTGCAAGCGTCCTGTGCTCGGTTCGTCGAACCGGCCGCTCAAGTCGCTGACCGACATGATCAAAGGCAAGCAGGGCCGCTTCCGCGAAAACTTGCTCGGTAAGCGAGTCGATTACTCGGCCCGGTCGGTCATCGTCGTCGGCCCCGAGTTGTTGCTGCATCAATGCGGACTGCCGAAGAAGATCGCGCTAGAGCTCTTCCAGCCGTTCGTCATTCGCCGACTGAAGGAACTCGGTCACGCTGACACGATCAAGTCGGCCAAGCGAATGCTCGAACGCAAGGACGAAAATGTTTGGGATATTCTCGACGAAGTCATCACGAATCATCCGGTGTTGCTGAATCGTGCTCCGACGTTGCACCGCATGGGTATTCAAGCCTTCGAGCCGGTGCTCGTCGAAGGCAACGCGATTCGTATTCATCCGCTCGTCTGCAAAGGCTTCAACGCCGACTTCGACGGCGACCAGATGGCTGTCCATCTGCCGTTGTCGATCGAGGCTCAGGTCGAAGCCACGACGTTGATGATGTCGACGAACAACGTCTTTAGTCCGGCCAACGGCGCACCGATCATCAGCCCGTCACAGGACATCGTGATGGGTTGCTACTACGCCACGCTCAGTCGAGCGGGCCGACCCGGAGAAGGGCTCACGCTTGGATCAGTTGCCGAGCTGCATCTGGCCTTCGCGCAAGGCAAGGTTTCTCGCCACGCACAGATCAAGCTGCGGTTGCCTCGCGACAAACGAGTCATCGGCGAAGGAGCGGACACACACAAGCCAGGTGGTCTGATCGTGACGACTCCCGGCCGCGTGATGTTCAACGACATCCTCAATGAGAAGTCGTCCTTTTACAACATGACGATGCGCGGCAAGGATCTGCAGCGCGTGATCTCCGACTGCTATTTGGAACTCGGTCGCCGCGAGACGATTGGGTTGCTCGACCGCATGAAGGAAATTGGATTCCGCGAATCAACGCGATCGGGTCTCTCCTTCGGAGCCAGCGATCTGAAGACGTCGCCTGACAAACCGAAGATTATCGGCGAGGCCGAGACGGCCGTGCTCAAGGCTCAAAAGTTGTACGACCGCGGCGTGATCACCGATCAAGAGCGGTACAACCAAGTACTCGATCACTGGACTCACGCTCGCGAGCAGATCACCAAGTCCATGATGCACGAACTGGAACACGACGTCCGCGAAGACGGCGCGTACGTGAACCCCATCTACTTGATGGCTCACTCGGGTGCCCGTGGTGGCGTCGAACAGATTCGTCAGTTGGCCGGCATGCGCGGTTTGATGGCCAAGCCGAGCGGCGAGATCATCGAAACGCCGATCAAGGCGAACTTCCGTGAAGGCTTGACCGTGCTGGAGTACTTCAGCTCGACGCACGGTGCCCGTAAGGGGTTGGCCGATACCGCTCTCAAGACGGCGGACTCGGGGTATCTCACCCGCAAGTTGGCGGATGTTTGCCAGAACGTGGTGGTCACGACGCACGACTGCTTCACGACGAAGGGGATCACCAAGGGAGTCGTCTATCGCGGCGAGAAGGTCGAAGTCAGCTTGGCCGAAGGTATCCGCGGTCGAGTCAGCCGTACCAATATCGTCAACCCGATCACCGACGAGATCATCGTTCGCGAAGGTGAGTTGATCACCGTCGCGATCGCTCGCAAGATCGAAGAATTGGGTGTCGAGAAGATTCAGGTCCGCAGTCCACTCACCTGCGAAGCGACGTTGGGAATGTGTCGTCTGTGTTACGGCATGGACCTTTCGACCGGCTCAATGGTGGAAGAGGGCTTGGCGGCCGGCATCATCGCGGCACAGAGCATCGGCGAACCGGGTACGCAGTTGACGATGCGTACCTTCCACATCGGTGGTGCGGCTCAGACGGACGTCGAAGACAAGGAAATCAAGTCACGTCGCGCTGGTCGCGTGAAGTTCGCTCGTATTCGCAGCGTGGTGAACACGGCGGGCGAGAACGTGGTGCTCGCTCGAAACGGCGAAGTTATCATCGTCGATCCGAAAGAACGCGAACTGGAGAAGTACACGATTCCGAACGGTGCCGTACTGTTCGTGAGCGAGAATCAAGATGTCGCGGCCGGTGCCATCATCTGCCAGTGGGATCCGCACTCGGTTCCGATTCTGTCGGAAGTCGGTGGCCGCGTCCGCTTCGAG
>JAYVQJ010000344.1:0-8920 GCA_043777235.1 Planctomycetia bacterium | reverse complement strand
GAATGACTCGCCTACGTAGCTCAGTCATTCCATGACTGAGATTCCCATTGAGTCTGAACCGACGAAACCTATCAATCGTGACCGCGTGAAGTCGTCTTCGCCCAGATTCTCAGCGCCCCTGCATGATGGAACCCCTCGCCTCGGCAGCCGGTCAACCGCTGCAATCGGGACCGGCGGCGTGATGCCAAAAGGCAACATCCCCGGAAAGCCTTCCCCACCGGGAAGCGGTTTGCCTTTCAGAATTCATGGCGCATTTTTCCTCAGCTTCGTGCGCGGAGTCTTCGGGGACTTGCTGCGCGACGAGAGCGAGCGGTTCTGCGAGCGGCGCGAATCGAACGGTGTTCTTGATGAGGACGGTGACATGGATCTGTCGAACGATTCGGGAAGTCGCGAGGCGAGTTCTGGCTGGTTCCGAGCAGTCGGATCGAGCATTCGTAGCAAGCTGTTGTTGGGGATGTTCGTCGTCGCCGTGATTCCGCTGATGGTGTTGGGTGCCGCCGTGTACTTCAGCGCCGAGCAAGCCGTGATGGCCAAGTCGGTCGATCAGTTGGAGGCGGTGCGCTCGATCAAGGCGACTCAGTTGCAGCAGTACTTCCAAACGCTGGACGCTCAAGTCGCGGCGCTGGCCGAGCATCGCACATTCATTGAGGCGATGCGTGACTTTCAAATTTCGTTCCGCACGGTCATTGATGAGACCGAAGTTGCGCCGGCGGAACTCGACAGTCTCCGCAAGCAACTGCGGACGTATTACTCGAACGAATTCAGCGACGAGTACCGCAAGCACAATGCCAACAAGACTCCGGAGGTCGGCGGTCTCGTCGATGCGTTGGCCGATGCGTCGGTCTACTTGCAGTACGAGTACTTGCGGAGCAATCCGAATCCGCTGGGCCACAAGCAGCAGTTGGATCGGGCCGGCGATCGCTCGACCTACAGCGAGCATCATGCCCAGCATCACCCGGCGATTCGCAGTCTTCAGGAGAAGTTCGGGTGGAATGACGTGCTGCTTGCGGACCTCGAAACGGGAGACGTTGTTTACTCGTGCTTGAAGGAAGCGGATTTCACGACGTCGTTGAAGGAGGGTCCGTTTGCGAAATCGAATCTTGGTCGTGCGTTCTCGCAGGCAGCCGCTTCGGACTCGCCGGAGTTCATCGCGATTGCCGATTACGAGCCGTATTTCCCCTCGTATGACCGGCCGGCAATGTTTCTGGCAGCACCGATTTTCGACGACAGCAAGAAAATCGGCGTGGTCGTGTTTCAAGTTCCGATCGACCAAGTCTCAGCGATGTTGGGTGAGCGAACGGGCCTCGGAAAAACGGGTGAGACCTACGCGGTCGGCCCGGACAAGCTGTTCCGCAACAACTCGCGATTCGTCAGCGAGTTGCAGTCGAGTGGGCGAATCACTCGCAAGACAACGATCCTCAATCCAGAGATCTCGCTCGACGCCGAGGCTGGTCTGAATTCGCCCGGCAAGACGTCGGCGGCGAAACACGCGGTGGATTATCAAGGTCACGAAGTGCTGATGGCCTCGCAGTCGGTGACGATTCACGCCGGAATCGACGGCGACAAAGCGGTGACATGGGGATTGGTCTCGAAGATCGACCTCGCCGAGGTGCGTGAGCCGATCCAGCGAATGTCGCTCACGATGTTGACGATCGCCACCATCGCGATCGCGACGGTGATCATCGCGGGATACGTCCTGGCCAACAGCCTGACGCGGCAGACGAACTCGATCACGAACATGCTCGGTCAGATCGGCATGGGCAACTTCGCGGCGCGAGCCGATGTGTTGTCGGAAGACGAATTGGGGACCGTCGCAATCTCATTGAATGCGATGTGCGACAACACGCTGTCGCTGATTCAAACGCGCGACGAGCGTGACCAGATTCAGCTCGCGGTACAAAGATTGAAGGAAGAAGTCGCGATCATCGCCAGCGGCGACTTGACGCAAGAAGCGGAAGTCACCGACGACCTGACCGGCGGCATCGCCGAGTCGATCAACGACATGATCAACCAGTTGCGGACGATCATCGGCAACATCCACGAGGCGGCGACGCAAGTGACGACTTCGGCGGCCGACATCCGCAAGACGACCGACGAAGTCAGTCAGGGTGCCGAGCAACAATCGTCGCAAATCGTGACGACTTCTTCGTCCATCGAAGAGATGGCTCGTTCGATTCAACAGGTCTCGCAGCACACCGAGCAATCGGCGAACGTCGCCAACAAGGCTCGCGAGAATGCGGTGCAAGGGACGCGGGCGGTTCGCAACACGATCCAAGGCATGGAACGGATCCGCGATCAGGTTCAAGAAAATGCCAAGCGAATCAAGCGGCTGGGTGAGTCGTCGCAGGAAGTCGGTGAGATCGTGCAGCTCATCAGCGACATCGCCGATCGAACCAGCATTCTGGCGTTGAACGCTTCGATCCAAGCCGCGATGGCTGGTGATGCCGGCAGAGGCTTCGCGGTCGTCGCCGAAGAAGTCGAACGACTCGCCGAACGAGCAAACCAATCGGCCAAGCAGATCGAATCGCTGATCAAGGCGATTCAAGGAGAGACGTCCGAGGCCATCACGGCGATGGAAGAATGCACGAACGAAGTGGTTTCCGGCTCCAAACTGGCGACCGAAGCGGGACAAGCTCTCGACGAGATCGACCTTGTCTCGAAAGACCTCGCCGACCTGATGCGCTCGGTGACGGAAGCGACTCGCCAACAGGCGATCGGCGCGGCGGAGCTGACGAAGTCGATGAGTGGCATCTCACAGGTGACTCTCAAGACCGCGACCGAAACGAAACTCGCGGCCGAGTCGGTCGGCAACCTCGCCGAGCTGGCCGATGCGTTGCAGCAGTCCGTCACGGCATTCCGTCTGCCGCGCACGAAGCCGCGTTCCACGCTCATCTTTGACACCAAAGACACGGTCTCCACCAGCCCGATGGGTTCGCTGATCCTGAAGGCATTGAAATAGCGACGCGGTCGTGAGGAGACAGTTCCATGAGCCGCGAAGCGATCGAAAGTTTCGTCGATGAAATTCGTGACGAGCTGCCACGGATGCGTCGTGCGTTCGCGATCATCCACGCTTGGCCCGACGATCGCGACGCGCGGCGAGAAGCTCATCGTCTGACGCATGCGATCAAGGGGACTGCCGCGCTGGTCGGAACTCACACGCTCAGCGAGATCGCGGAACGCCAGGAAACGCTGCTCGAACAACTCCTCGACGGCCGCCTGTCGATGAATGACGGACTGCGCGACACGCTCGAACGATTGGCCGATCTCGTCGAGACCTACGCCAACAGCTTGCAGGCGGGGACGGTGCCGGAACAACGACTGCTCGCGGAGGCGATCGAACTGAGCAGTCGCCACGCCGTCGTTGCGAACGAGACCTCACCGAGTGTGCCTGCCGCGCACACCGACAATTTCAGCGACGAACTCCTCACGCAGTTGCGAGCGATGGCCGAGACGCTTGATACGTATCGTCGCGATCTGACTCGCTGGGATTTGCTCGCGGACGTGCGTCTTCAATTGAATTCGCTGCATCCGGCCGCGGACGGACTTCAGGACTTCACGACGCTGGCTCAACATGCCGAGCAATTGTTGCAGCGTGTGCTCGATCGCAACGTGCCTCCGTCCGAGAGCGTTGCCGATTGCCTGCAAGCCTGTGTCGATGCGCTCGAACAGCGGCTCGAACAGGACTTGGACGAAGCGATCCTGCAACAGCTTCACGAGCGGCTCGATGAACTGAGCGAGACAGACTCACCGAAGTTGATTGAGTCACAAGCTGTTCCAACCGTGAGCGATCTTGACGAACCGAACGACGCAGTTGTTCCTGTCGTCAGCGAAGTCGCGAATGTGGCCGTGCCTCACGATCCGACATCGCCGCTGTCCATCGCACTCGATGATCGCGGCGAACTCTCGGATGAGATGCTCGAAGTTTTCAACGAAGAGGCGGAGGATCATCTGCGGCAGATGTACTCAGCCTTCAGCGAACTAGAAGCCGACCCGGCGCGGATGAGTGCGATTCAGATCGTGCGCCGCTCGGCGCACACGATCAAAGGAGCGGCCGGTTCGGTCGGACTGCGGTTGGTCTCGAAGCTGTCGCACCGCATGGAGGACTTGCTCGACGAACTCTTCAGTTCGCAGCAACCGGTCACGGCCAGCACGCTCGCGCTGTTGTACGACACGACCGATACCCTTCAAGACTTAGTTCACGGCAACTTCGCACCGGAGGGAATGCAGGTTACGGTCGCGCAGCTTTATGACAGTTACGACGCGGCGTTACAGGGATTGGGTGTCGAGGGGCAGGGGGCAGAGGAGTCCGGCCGAGAGCCGCTGGCCGCTGGCCGAAAGCCGACTTCAGTTCCTGCGGTTTTTGGCTCGGAGATCGTCGATCCGCCGCCCGACGAAAGTCAGCAGCACGAGCCGTCGATGGGCGATTCTGTTTCATTGTTGGGTGCCGATTCGTTGAACGCGGATGCTGAACCTCGCAACGAACTGATCGTGCAAGAGTTCTTGCCGATGTTCACGGCGTGGAATCAGTTGGCGGAGCCGGACAAGGCGTTCCCGGTTCAGAAACCGGAGACGGAGGCTCAACGAGATCGGTCAAAGAAGCACGGGGAATCACTGCGCGTGCCGCTGGCTCGGATCGACTCGTTGATGCAGGAAGTGGGTGAGCTGATCATCAACCGTTCGTCATTCGAGCAAGGGATGTCGAACTTCGCGCGGTCTCTCGAAGAATTGCAGCGTGCCGTCGAGCGAATGCGGAATGTGTCTCACGATCTCGACGCGAAGTACGGCGTCGGGGCGTTGGGCGGACGTCAACGGTTGTGGGGCGACGGAGCCTCGTTGATGCCCGGCGGTTGGCGATCGGCGGGACAATCGAGCGATGAGTTCGATGCCCTCGAACTGGATCGGTACACCGAGTTTCATTTGCTGTCGCGATCGCTGGCGGAGACGACGACGGACATCGGCACCGTCGGCCAAGAACTGCGAACTCTCATGGGGGACTTCGAGCAGTTGCTCAGCCGGCAAGGCCGGTTGTCTCGCGACACGCAGGACCGGTTGATGCGAATTCGGTTGCTGCCGCTGTCGACTCTCTCGGACAAGCTCAGTCGCACGGTGCGAGTTGTCGCCGGTCAGCAACACAAAGACGTCGAATTTCTGATCGAGGGAAGCGAGACCGAGATCGACAAATTGGTGCTCGAAGAGTTAGCCGATCCATTGATGCACCTGTTGCGGAACGGAGTCGATCACGGGTTGGAAGATTCGGCGACTCGACAAGCGGCAGGGAAACCGGAGCGGGCGACGATTCGCATTCAAGCGTTTCAACAAGGGACGCAAGTCGTGATCCGCGTCAGCGACGAC
Organism: Planctomycetia bacterium; assembly: GCA_043777235.1. Lineage (GTDB taxonomy): Bacteria > Planctomycetota > Planctomycetia > Planctomycetales > Planctomycetaceae > SXKJ01. The sequence continues at coordinate 3,568 of JAYVQJ010000344.1, read as the reverse complement.
GGACGAGGCTTGAACTTTGACGCGATCCGCGACACCGCCGTTCGACAGGGTTTGGTCACGGCCGGCGAAGCGTCGCACCGCAGCGAAGACGAGCTGTCGGCATTCATCTTCTTGCCCGGCTTCAGCACGGCGCGCGAAGTGACCGAGATTTCCGGCCGCGGCGTCGGCATGGATATCGTGCGTGACAAAGTGCAGAAACTGAAGGGGACGATCGCCGTCGAATCGCGAGCGGGGCAGGGGACGACCTTTACGATTCGCCTGCCGATGACGCTGGCCGTCACACGCGCGTTGTTGCTGCACGCTGGCAATGAAACGTTCGCGATGCCAATGCAGTCGATCGTGCAAATCATTCGGTTGGAACGGCACGAGATTGATCTATTGGGGCCGTCGCCGATGATCCGATTGGGTGAGGAGACGTTGCCGTTCGTGTACCTCGCGGAGCGATTGGGGTTGCGTCAACAGACCGACAAGACTTCGGCGACGATGCCGGTGCTGGTGTTGGAAGCGGGCGATCACAAGGTCGCGATCGCCGTCGACAAGATCCTGCCGGGACGCGATATCGTCGTGAAAACATTGGGGACGCATCTCCGAAAAGTGCGTGGATTGATCGGTGCGACGTTGATGGGTGACGGCTCGGTTGTGCCGATCCTCGACGCTGTGGACTTGGTCAGTCCGACGACGCCACCGATGTCGGCAGTCCCCGCGCCGCACCAGTTCGTTCGTCGTGATGAGACGCCGACGATCATGATCGTCGATGATTCGGTCAGCGTTCGGCGGGTGATGAGCAATCTGTTGAAGAACGCCGGCTGGTCGGTCCTCGAAGCGAAGGATGGACTGGATGCGATCGAGAAGTTGCAAGCCGCTGATTGTTCGCCCGATCTTGTGTTGCTCGACATCGAGATGCCTCGCATGGACGGCTACGAACTGCTGACGTCGCTTCGTTCGCGAGCCAAACATCGCGACACGCCGGTCGTCATGGTGACGTCTCGCGCCGGCGACAAGCACCGCGACAAAGCCCTGCGGCTGGGAGCGACCGACTATGTCGTCAAGCCGTACCAAGATCACGAACTGCTCGCGCTGATCCGCCGGTTACTGGCTGCTCGACGCGACGCTGTGCGGGTCTGATACGAAGTCCCAGAATTAGCCGCGCGGCGCTAGCCCCGGTTCGTGCCGCAAAAACCGGGGCTAGCGCGGCGCGGCTAATTTGTGCGGTCCGTATGATTCCGCAGCGAATCGGTTATGCGGGCGCGTGGCGATTCGTCACTCGGCAATTCGCGGGGGTCGTGCAAGAAACATTTGGAACGAGGTCGAGCATCGGTAATAACTTCAGCCGTCGCCAATCGGCGAGTTCTCCAAGAGTTCAACTCTCACGATTGATGTCTCACATCGGCAACCCAGCGCGATCCTATTTTCTCAGAGGGCGAAGAACATGAAGGGCAAAGGGGCGGAAGTTCATGCGTGGTCGGTCGGTTTCCTCACGGGGGCCGATAGCCCGAACCACTCGACTCGTAAAGACTGTGTCTTCTTGACCGACGGAGTCGATCTAGGCCAGCTTCAACAGGAAGTCGAAATGCGCTACAGCTCCGGCGGCCGGAATGTAGACATCCTGGAAATCAAAGCTCTGGGGCCGATCGGCAACTGCAAGACATAACGCGAGATTCCGTTGTGTCGTCGCGAATGGTCAGAAATTGGTTATTGGTCGTTGGTCATCCGCCGCCCCAAATAACCAATGATCAACGACCAATCACCCATGACCAATTCTCCTCTTCTCGCTCATTTGCACGTCGCCACCCAACCCAATACTCTCCCTGCCGCTGTCTGCGATCACGTCCTCCCAGTACCCGGGAACTCCGATGATCCTCTCCGGCAATGAGATCAAGACTCACCTCGGCAACAACATTGTCATTGAGCCGTTCGATGAAACGCAGCTCAATGCCAACAGCTACAACCTGCGCCTGCACAATGAGCTGTTGGTCTACGAAGAAATCGTGCTCGACATGCGGCGTCCGAATCGGTTTCGCCGCTACACAATCCCAACCGACGGTTTTGTGCTGAACCCGAACCAGCTTTATCTGGCGCGCACGGTCGAGCGCACCGAGACGCACAATCTGGTGCCCATGTTGGAGGGCCGCTCATCGGTCGGTCGCTTGGGATTGTTCGTGCATGTGACAGCCGGGTTCGGAGACGTCGGCTTCTGTGGCTATTGGACGTTGGAGATGTACGCGATCCAGCCCGTTCGGATTTATCCGGGGGTTCCGATCTGCCAAATCTTCTACCACCAAATTCAAGGCGACATCACCGAGTACCACAGCGACAAATACCAAAACAATCGCGACATTCAACCCAGCATGTTGTTCAAAGAATGGCAGGCCCAGAAAGATCCGCAGATGCGGTTGGCGTTCGGCGACGGGCAACGGACCGAAGAATGATGAACTGAGCAAGGTGGCTCGTTCTGGAATCGGAGTGGCTGGATGAAGTCAGCAGGGACGCCTCACAACGCTGGGCGGCTGGAACGGATCGTTTCGGGTGGGCAAACCGGAGTCGATCGCGCGGCGTTGGATGTCGCCTTGGAATTGAACATCCCCTGCGGTGGTTGGTGTCCGAAGGGACGTCGCTCGGAAGATGGATTGATTCCCGATTCGTATCCGCTCCGTGAATCGCCGACCTCGAACTACGCCGAGCGGACCGCTTTGAACGTGAAGGATTCCGACGGGACGTTGATCCTTTCACGCGGTTCGTTGCGCGGTGGGACCGCGCTGACCAAGACGTTTGCTGAGCGATATCGTCGGCCGTGCTTGGTCGTCGATCTGCGTGATGCGACGCCACAGGTCATTCACGAATGGCTATCGGATCATTCGATCCGAGTGCTCAACGTGGCTGGTCCGCGAGAAAGTTCGCAGCCGGGGATCACGAGGCAAGCTGCGGCACTTTTGCGAACGCTGTTGGGCAGCACAAACCCGAAGCGTAAGCGAGGAACAGAGCCGAGCGTCCCTCGCTTACGCGTCGGGTTGGTGTGAATTGGCGAGCTGCTCAGGTGGACGCGCCGTGGAACGGGAGTTCGCGTTCGGAGGCGAGCTTCGCGACTGCGAAGGCGCAGGCCGCGTCCGAAACGCGCGGGCCAAATAACTCTGGTAGCGAAGTGATCGTCGCGTTTTGCAATCGCGACGTTTGTGCGGCGACGCGACGAGCAAGGAAGGCTCCACTGCCGGATACGAAAACGTTCTCACACGGCCTCGGCATCCGCTCGGCGATTTTTTCGGCGCTCTCGCACAATCGGCGAAGTTGCGTTGCCGCAATGTGCTCCGCAATACGTCGAGTTTCTTCAGACGAAATTTCGGTGATATCCCCGCCGATGGACCGCGCGAGCCGATCGTGAGCCGCTGCCAGCGTTGCAGGTTTGCTGTTCGCGGTGCCGTTGTCCTCGGCGTTTTCAGGAATGTCGCCCAGCGTGAGATAGACATCGAAGATCGTCGCAAACAACTCGGCCGCGATCGCGCAGTTTGTGTCGCCCAGTGGGACGCAATCGGTCAGAGCACACAGCGGTGTGCGTCGGACTCCGCAGTAGACC
>JAYVQJ010000343.1:0-8927 GCA_043777235.1 Planctomycetia bacterium | reverse complement strand
GAGTGCAACGCGCCCAAGTCGTTCTTCCGATCATGACTGCGCCGCAGAGTCTTGCCGTCCACCGCCAAGATCGGCTGTCGCACCCCCGTGACCGCCGCTCCGCGCAGCGTGACGGGACTGAAGCGCTGGCACCAAGACCTGCTCACGGAAGTCGCCGCCGAAGTGCTCGAACCACGCCGCAACCGAATCCACCCGCGAGTCATCAAACGCAAGATGAGCAACTGGCTGAAAAAACGATAAAAACACCGCAATTTCCCGCAGCCAACCAAGACCTTTCGCAAATCAATCGTCATGTTGGATTGAACGGTATTGGGCTTAGGATCGCGCGATGGAATTCGAGTGGAATCCCGACAAGGCGGATCGGAATCAGCCGAAGCATGGCGTCTCGTTTCACGAGGCGGCGACCGTCTTTGATGACCCGCTCGCGATCACGTACTTTGATCCCGATCACCCCGCAGGCGAAGATCGGTTTATCACGTTTGGACTCTCAGAAAGTGGCCGAGTCTTGGTAGTCTCCCACACTGATCGCGAGGGCCGCACGCGCATCATCAGTGCTCGGCCAGCATCTCGAAAAGAGAGAACTTCCTATGACACCGAATGAAGAACGCACTGAAAATGAAGATGAACTGCGACCGGAATATGACTTCTCAACGCTCAAGGGTGGAGTCCGAGGTAAGCACCTCCAACGCTATCGCGCCGGAACCAACCTCGCACTTTTAGCACCCGATATTCACGCCGCATTTCCCACGGACGAATCGGTGAATCAAGCATTGCGTTCGTTGATTCAGAACACACATCCCGCTTAAGGACGACGTCGGCGTGCCATCCATTCAGATTCTCAACACCGGCCGACTCGACGAGCGTGAGTCGGCGTTTCCGCAGGCGGTGCAGTTGCCGAACGGGGATATTCTGTGCTCGTTCAGCGTTGGGGGCGGGCAGTTCGTGCATGGAGGCACGGACTGGGTGCGTTCGACGGATGGCGGGCTGACGTGGAGGCTTGAAGGGCAATTGATGCCGGCCACGGTTGAACCGCCGACGGCGAATTTTTTGAAGCTCAGTTTGTCGGCCGATGGGAAGACGATCTATGCCTATGGGACTCGGTACTGGGGGAGCATCGACGATAAATTCGGTGAGCGGCGGGGCGAGGCGCTCTTCTGCACGTCGTTCGACAACGGGCAGACTTGGTCGCCGCCGCAAACGATCCCGATGCCCGATTGCCCGCTGGAGGTTTCGCACTCGATCCGCCCGCTGACGTCGGGACGCTTGCTGGCTCCGACGGGATTGCTCGTCAGTAAAGAGCGATTGGGGGAAGAGGTGCTCGTGGCGGTCTCGGACGACGGCGGTCGGACATGGCCCGCTCATCGCACGGTCTTCAAAGATCCGGCGGGGAAGCTCGGCTTCTGGGAACAGAAGCTGGTCGAGTTCGCACCGAACCAAGTCTTGGCGGTCGCGTGGACGATCACGTTGGGAGACTATCACGATCAGCCCGACAGCTTTTCGATTTCGCACGACGGCGGCTGGACCTGGGGGCCGTTTCAATCGACCGGCATTCGCGGCCAAACGATGACCCCGCTGCCGCTGGGCGGCGATCGACTGCTGGTGCTTTACAACCGCCGCTATGGAACTCAAGGAATCGTCGCAGCTCTGGCGACGTTCAACGAATCCTCGTGGAACGTGCATCACGAGCAGTTGTTCTACGACGCCCGCGCCTTCCGCGACGGACCCAGTACTGGAGCCACCGGCGTCGATGAACTCGCCAGCTTTCAGTTCGGATTTCCGACAGCGATCAAACTCAACGACGGAACATTCCTGGCGACGAACTGGTGCGTCGAGCGAGGCGTCACCGGCATCCGTTGGACGAAGTTTCGCATCGAGTGGTGACACTGGTAGCTTGGACGCCCTCGTCCGAGCGTTCGGACGAGGGCGTCCAAACTACAAAAGCAAAAAGCACGTTCAGCCATTTCGAGGTTGAGCGTGCTTGTGTTGCTTCGTACTGATTGTCAATTGTGCGAGGGGCCGACGGGATCGTATGGGGCCACCGATCGCGTGGCTCGCGTGCGCCTGTCCCGAACCGAGTTTCCCCGGTTGCGCCCCTTCAACCCGTCGTTGAGCTTCACGGCCGCGTCCCCAAAAGCGGCCTGGTCGGGACAGTCTTCGCGAGTGGCTTCTCCACTACCCGACTACTTCTTGGCCTTCGCTTCTTCGGCGGCCTTCTTCTCGTCGGTGACTTTCTTCTGCACGTCAATCGCTTCCGTCTTCACGGTCTTCGCCACCTTCTCGGAGAATTTCTTGGCGAGCAGTCCGCTGGGATCACAGCCGGCGGCGACCGAGACGATCTTGCCACCCTTCTCGATCAGGAAGTTGGTCGGCATGGTTTTGGTCTCGAACGTGTTCCATGCTTCGCCCTTGGTGTCGACGGCATAGAGCATGTTGAGCTTCTTCTCTTTGACGTAGGCAGCGACCTTCGAGTCCGGCTCTTTGAACACGGCCACCGAAGTCAGTCCGAGATCTTTGTAGCCGTCGTGGATCGCTTGGAAGTACGCAAGTTCTTTGTCGCAGCCCGAACAGCCGCAGGTCAGCCGCACGAGGACCGGACCCTTGGCGGTCAACTCGGACAGATTGATCTCTTTGCCGTTCGCGTCTTTGATCTTGAAGTCAGGAGCCTGCATGCCGACGTCCACCTTCTTCGGGGCGGGCTTGGCTTCAGCGGCTTTCTCAGCCGGCTTGGCGTCTTCGGCCAAAGCGAGGCTGGCCGTGAGCAACAAGGCAGACGCGAGCGAAAGCAAACGTTTCATGGGCGACTCCTGGGTAGGCGGGTGTGAGGAAGGTCAAAAATCCCAATCGCAGAGGGTCGCAGGACAACCAGCGGCGACGCTCAAGGCCAAGCGAAATCGCTCCGCAACAAGAAAGTCGACGAGTCACTCCGTGACTCGAACGTTCCGGTCACGGAGTGACCGGTCTACGTTCGCGGCAAGCTCTGGATCAACAGCCACGGTCGCGTCAGACTGCGCCGGTGGTGCTCCGCTCATCTCAAACAGACAAATGCACTCGTCTCGGAATCTCTGCCATGAAGAACTTCGCAGTGGTCGGCTTGGTCTTGTCCCTGATGATGTCGATCGCGCACGCCGAGACGATTTGGATCGAAGGGGAAAAGCCAACCAAGTCCACGATGAATCGGCATCCGTGGTGGTACGACCAAGTCAAAAAGGACCAGCTTTCCGGCGGCGACTGGATCAGTAACTTCGCCGACAAGAAGGACAAGCCAGTGCCGGGCGAGGCGGAGTATTCGGTCACGGCGAAAGACGGCGGCAAGTTCGAGTTCTGGGTCCGCGCGAATCCGACGGCGACGAAGTTGTCTTTCAAACTGAACGAGGCAGATTGGAAGCCGATTGAGTTCGAGAAGAACGCGCGCGACGCAGCGAACATCGCGGGGGACGGGAAGCTCGATCTGCGTTTCATCGCATGGGCGAAAGTCGGCAGCGTCGAACTGAAACGCGGGGCGAACGCGATTCGCTTTCGCATGCACAGCGACAACAGCAATCACGGTGGATTGGATTGCTTCGTGCTTTCGACGGAGCCGTTCGCGCCGCGCGGAATTCTCAAGCCAGGCGAGATCGCGAAGGCAACGGACTCGACCGAGAAGGATTGGTTCGCGTTCGATCCGTCAGCCGACAAGTTCGAGGCGTCGGCGGCGATTGATCTGCGGTTTCTCAACGAGAAGGTTGCGGGTGAGCATGGTTTCATCGCGGCAAAAGAAGGCCACTTCGTTTACGGCGGGAACAACGAACCGACTTCGGCGAAGTCGGGCCACACGGGCGAGCCGGTTCGCTTCTGGGCGGTCAACGGCGCAGCGGCGAAATCGCGCGACGAATTGAAACGCGAGGCGCGTCAGCTCGCGAAGTACGGCGTCAATCTCGTGCGATTGCACGGGCCGATGTTTGACAAGCGGGGCGAGGTCGATCCGGCGAAGATCGCGCGAGCCTTTGATGTCGTCGAGACGATGAAGGCCGAGGGGATCTACACGCACTTCTCGATTTACTTTCCGTTGTGGCTCGATCCGCCGGCCGATCTCGATTGGCTGCCCGGCTACGACGGGAAGTCGCATGCGTTCGCGTCGCTCTATTTCAACTCGAAGTTTCAGGAGAAATACCGCGGCTGGTGGAAAGCGTTGCTGACGACTCCCAGCCCGACGACCGGCAAGCGGCTGATCGACGAGCCGGCGGTGTTCGGCGCGGAGTTGATCAACGAAGACTCGTTCTTCTTCTGGACGTTCAACGAGAAGAACATCCCTGATCGGCAACTGCGGATGCTCGAACAGCAATTCGGCGAGTGGCTGAAGGCGAAGCACGGCTCGCTCGACAAAGCGTTCGCGAGTTGGAACGGCCAGAAGATCGGCCGCGACGCCCCGGCCGAAGGCCGAGTCGGCTTTCGTCCGTTGTGGAACATCTCTCACGAGCGGACGCCGCGCGATCAAGACACGACAAAATTCCTCACCGAACTGCAACGCCGCTTTTACGACGAGTCGTCACAGTTCTTGCGCGGGCTCGGATTCAAAGGACTGATCACCGCGTCGAATTGGGCAACGGCGAGTCCCGAAGTCTTCGGGCCGCTCGAAAAATTCACCTACACGACCGGCGACTTCATCGACCGGCACGGCTACTTCGGTTGTCGCAACGAAGGTCCGAATTCGGAATGGTCGATGCGCGACGGACACTCGTGGGTTGATCGCAGTGCGTTGCGGTTCGAGAGCGAAGAGTCGGGCAAGCCGGCGTCGTTCGTGCATCCGGTGATGGACCCCAAGTACGACAACAAGCCGTCGATGATCTCCGAGACGACGTGGAACCGTCCCAACCGTCATCGCGGCGAGGCACCGCTGTATCTCGCCGCGTTCGGAGCATTGCAGGACAGCGACTGTGTCGTTCACTTCGCGAAGGACGGAGTCGATTGGTCGGTCAAGCCGGGCTATTTCATGCAGCCGTGGACGCTGAATGCTCCGACGCAATTCGGCCAGTTTCCTGCTGCCGCGCTGATCTATCGGCGCGGCCTCGTGAAGACCGGCGACGTAATGGCCGACGTGACGCTGGCGGTCGATGACCTGTTGAATCTGCAAGGGACTCCGCTGCCGCAAGACGCTGCGTTCGATGAGTTGCGTTTGAAGGACGTGCCGCAAGGGAGCACGTTGAAGCCTGGTCAACGGATCGACCCATTGATTCATTACGTCGGCAGAACGCGCGTCACATTTCGGAGGATGGGCACTCTTGCCCGGCCCGCGGCGGAGTCGAACGGAGACGGGACGGGCAAGAGTGCCCATCCTCCGATGCTCAAGCCGCTCGCTCCGTTCATCGACCACGCGAAGAAAACGGTCAGCAGCCAAACCGGCGAGCTGAAGCTCGATTGGGGCAAAGGGATCCTGACGATCAACGCTCCGGCCGCTCAAGGAGCGAGCGGCGATCTCGCGTCGGCCGGCGAGATCACGCTCTCTGATGTGACGCTCTCGATCCCGCGTGACGTTGCACATGTGGTCGTCGTGAGTCTCGACGGCCAGCCGTTGGCGACCTCGAAACGGATGCTGCTGCAATTGATGACCGAAGAGAAAGCGACTGGCTTCCGCTCAGAATCGCTCGGCGATCGCCGACACCGCATCATGTCGATTGGCGAGAACCCCTGGCTGGTCCGCAAGCTCGACGGCGTCGTTCGATTCCGCCGAGCCGATGCCAGCAAACTCAAAGCCACCGCGCTCGACCAATTCGGACAGCCGACGAAAATGACGCAGTCGGGTGACGCGATTCGATTGCAGGACGAGACGCTGTACTACTCGATCGAAAGTCCGTGATGACTCAACCGCACATCGCGTTTGAGTCCCGCCAGGGACGGATCGAAAAAAGCCCAGCACTTCAGTGCTGGGTATGGCAGACAACGGCCAATGAGTCCCGCTAGGGACGACAGACGATTGTGCTTTCTTTCGTCCCTGACGGGACTCAAAGGGAAAAAGCAATCGTGATCCCAGCACTGAAGTGCTGGGCTATTTTCGGATGTCCCTGCCGGGACAAAACCAATCTGCTCAGTAAGAGTTATTGCTCGCTGTCGCCAACACGCCGACTGGCTACAGTGTTGCCCGTCTTGCCATCTAACCGTTCTTGCTCGTGTGATTTGCCAAACTTTTTTGAGGAGTCATCCGCTGATGAGAATTCCCTTGATCGTCCGCCTGTTGGTTGTCCTCGGCTTGTTCGCTACGCCGCTGAGCGCTGCCGAAAAGCTCAGCCTGAGCAGTCTCTTCACCGATCATGCCGTGTTGCAGCGCGACATCGCCGTGCCGGTGTGGGGCAAGGCCGGGCCGGGACAGACAGTTTACGTTCGATTCGCGGGGCAAGAGAAACCCGCGACGGCTGACAAGAACGGCAAGTGGTCGGTGAAGCTCGATCCGTTGGCAGCCTCAGCGGAGGGGCGGACGCTGACCCTAAGTGCCGATTCGGGCGGCGAAGAGGTGACTCTGAAGGACGTGCTCGTCGGCGAGGTCTGGGTTTGCAGCGGTCAATCGAACATGGGCTGGACTCTCAAGCAATCGACCGGCGGTGACGAAGCGATCGCGGCGGCCGGTGACGCGCAGTTGCGACTGTTCAACGCGGGAGCTCGCGCGGTGGATGAGCCACAAGAATCGATCGCCGGAACTTGGGCTGTCGATTCCTCGCAAAGCGCGACCAACTTCTCCGGTGTGGCGTACTTCTTCGGCAAGGACTTGCGGAAGGCATTGGGTGTGCCGGTCGGACTGATCAAGTCGGCGGTCGGCGGAACTCTTTGCGAAGCGTGGACTCCAAAGGTGGACCTCGAAACGAATCCGACGCTGAAACCGCTGCTCGATCAGCAAGCCGCGCGAGTCGCCGGTTATCCAAAAGTTTTGGAAGACTTCACGAACAAGGAACCGGAGTTGTTGAAGGCTCACGAATCTGCGGTCGCCAAAGCGAAGGCGGATGGCAAACCGGAACCACGCAAGCCGACCGCGCCACAAGATCCCGCGACGAACGGCAATCGCCCGTTCGGGCTCTACAACGGCTCGATCGCGCCGCTGGTGCCCTACGCGATTCGCGGTGCCATCTGGTATCAGGGAGAATCGAATTCGGGACGCGGCAAGGAATATCAGACGCTCTTCCCGGCGATGATCACGGGCTGGAGAAAAGTCTGGGGCCAAGGCGATTTTCCGTTCCTGTTCGTGCAGATCGCGCCGCACAACGGCATGTCGCCGGAGATTCGTGACGCACAGCGGCTGACGGTTCAGACCACTCAAAATACCGCGATGGCCGTGACATTGGATGTCGGTCATCCGTCCGATATTCATCCGCAGGACAAACAGCCCGTCGGAGTGCGGCTCGCGCTCGCCGCGCGAGCACTCGCGCATGGCGAGAAGATCGAATACTCCGGTCCGGCCTACGACTCGCTGACCGTCAGCGGCAACAAAGCGACGCTCAGCTTCAAGCACATCGGTGGTGGGTTGATCGTGAAAGAGGGAAAACTTAAAGGCTTCACGATTGCTGGCCCCGATGGAAAGTACGTCGAGGCCACAACCGCGATCAAAGGCGACACGATCGTCGTCTTCAGCGATTCGGTGAGCGCTCCGACCGCCGTTCGCTACGGTTGGGTGAATGTGCCCGAAGCAAGCCTCTGGAACAAAGCTGGCTTGCCCGCGTCGCCGTTTCAAACCGACGGCGCGTTCACGCTCGAAGAAGGCTTCGAGATGCTGCTCAACGGCACCGATCTGACTGGCTGGCACTACGCCAACGGTCCTGAGTTCAAAGGAATGCAGCACGCCAGCGACGACCGCTATACCGCTCGCGATGGCCGGATCGTCGTGAACTCCGGCAAAGGACTGGCTCAGTTGTGGACGACGCGCGAGTTCCCTCACGACTTTCACCTGAAGCTGGAGTTTCGCGCCGGAGTGAACGCCGACAGCGGCGTCTTCCTCCGCAAGCCACAGCTTCAATGCCGCGACTACCTCGTGGCCGGCCCGTACAAAGAATTGACGAAGTACAAGCCGCAAGACTGGAACGAAATCGAAGTCATCGTCAAAGGCAAAGTCGCGACCTGCACCTGCAACGGCGAAGAACTGAAATTCCCCAACGAGATGCCGGCCACCGGCCCCATCGGCCTCGAAGCCGACCGCGGCCAAATGGAATACCGCCGCATCCGGATCAAGGAACTGAAGTGAGCGACACTTGGAGGACATCCACCGGAACGCGCTAGCGTCTGGTTTGTGATTTTTCCGAGAACCGGACGCTCAGTAGACCAGTCACTCCGTGACTGGAATCTTCGAGTCACGGAGTGACTCGTCTACTTTCCCGACGAGTCTACGTAGCCGGAATTATTCATGGACTCCTCATGGAGAAAGCAGACTGCCGCGATGTAACCCGACGCGTCAGCGAGGGCGAACCGTGGCAACGCCCTCGCTGACGCTTCGGGTTACTTCGGGGACATGAATAATCCGGGCTCGCGCGTTCCGGCTGATTCGTAATTCATGGCAAAAGTCTGTGCCATTGGCCTGATGCCACAGGTCACTCTAACGGAACTTCCGGAGCGACTGTCGACGAAGCGAATTCGTTGAGACAGTCCAGATACAGCGACTCAACCTTCGCGCGAGCCCACGGTGTTTTTCGGAGAAAGGTGAGGCTCGATTTGATGCTTGGATCGTGAGTGAAGCACCGAACCGGAATGATCTGGCCCATCTCTGCCCAGCCCATGTGCGCGACGAGTTGCTCCAGCATCATCGCGACGGTGACTCCATGCAGCGGATTCTTGGGATGTTCTTGAGTCATTTGATCCAAGGTTTTGTGTGAGGCTTCGTCACGTTCGAAATCACCGCGATTTTTCGACACTTCTCGCTGAAGCCGATGAGCCGGCACGCGCTAGCGTCCAGTTACTGCCGGCAGAAACCGGAC
>JAYVQJ010000342.1:0-2313 GCA_043777235.1 Planctomycetia bacterium | reverse complement strand
TTTGTCGTTGAGTTGAAAGCGACCGACACGTTGCAGAAGTAACGCCGGAATGTCGTCGCGAGTCAGACGGGCGAGTTTCAGCCCACCGCCGACAAGTGGACGGTCGAGTGAAAGAATGATGTCTCCCTCTTGCAGTTCAACGGAGGGAAATTCTGAACGACGCTCCCACGGAATCCGGGCAGTGTCATCCCAACTGATTCGACCTTGCGAAACATTCGCGTTGCGAAGCAGACGAATCCCATCGGTCGAGAACCATTCGCTCTTGAATGCGTAACCGGACTGCACGCGGCCAACTTCACCGATACAGCAATGTGGCCAGTCGTTTGATTTCAGGCGATCGAACACTTCGCGGAGTGCTGCTGCGGGGAGGGCTTGGGCGGCGGCGAGTTGGGCTTGCACGGCGGTTCGGGCCTTCGCCACCTCCGCCAGTTGCTCCCGCAACCGCCCCGCAATCCGCCGCTGCTCCGCCAGCGGCGCGAATGGAACTTGAAAGTTTTCGATGATCGACTTCGTCAATGCTTGGCGCGTCGCACCAGCTTGCGTGTTCCAAATGAATTCCTGAAAACTGGGCGACGATAAAAAGAACGCGACGAACTCAGCGTCCAATGAGCCGTCACCCCGAATCACGCAAACGTGTTGATTGACGTTTGCCGGGCAAGTGTCGGGAGGCACAACGCACACGCGGCCAATGGATGCGCCGGTGATGTTGAGCAACACATCGCCCTCTTGGACACGACTCACCGACATTTCTTCGTCTTGCTCTGCCGAGATGAACGCCAAGCCTTTTGGTTCAAAGCGGCTCATGTGGACGTTCTGACTTCGGATCAGCGGAATGCCGGAAGTCTTGTAGCTTGCATGGCCACCCAACGGCGTTAAGCCGCTTCCAATTTTCGCGACGTGATCGCCGAGTCGCACCCAACGCCAAGCGTCTCCATTCGCGAGTTGACTAGCTGATCCGAAATTGCTGTTCGTGTGCTGTTTCATATCGCGAACAACGTTTCCTTGGTCTTGCGGAGCAACTCAGCCGGGTTGCCGGCGGGCTTGAGGGCGGCGAGTCCTTTGGCACGCTTCACTTCGGCCACTTGCCACAACTCCGACGTTTCGAGTTTGGCTGCCGCCGCCGGGTCACAAGGCGACGGTGGACAATGCCGATGGTGAGTCCAGCAGATCGGCGAGGCAGGTTTCGAGAAGTTGCTCCACCTCAGAACGCGATGCGTCGCGCAGTGGTCCGGCGAGGGCGGCTTGATACAGGTTGGCGGCTCGCGAAAGTTCGCCCGCCTTTTGATAGCACGACGCGGCACTCACGCGATGCACGGCGGCTTCGCGGTCGCGGTCGATGGCATTGAGCAGCGGCGCGATCCGCTCCTCAATCGCCGCCGCCGCCAGCCAGAGAGGTCGCGCTGTGCTGTCGAGTCGCATTTCCGAAAATGCCTGGGCCTGCGACAGCACCTTCGTCTTCTCCGACATCAATTTTTCGAGGGCAGTGCCGTAAGGCTGCTCTTTCAACTTGGCCATGAGATTACTCCTGGGGTTCGTGACGCGACAGACGCACGCGGTGCCGCTCCGCGGAGAATAAGCACACGACAACATAGGCCTCCCAACCCAACGGATTGGCGATCGCCTGCGAAACCTTTTGTCGGTGACGCCGCTCGAATTCGCTGGCCACCTCGGTCCCGCTGATTTCCAGCACGCAACGACGATCCAAAGACCGAAAGTCCGCTCGCTCACCGTAGGCCGTCACATCCAACGGCCCCAAATCGAGGACTTGATTCGCAATCACCAAAGCCACCGCTGTAGCCGCCATTTCAATCAGCGGTTTACGTTGCACGGTCGCTCGCAACCGATCCGCCTTGCGTTGCGTCTCACGCGGCCAACTCATGGCGACACGAAGCTCGCCAGCCTCGTCCTCCAACCGGAGGATATTCTCGCTCTCAAGGGCAAAGCTCGCGGGAGACTGTGAGTATTCGCTCAACACGGCCACCGCCGCGACGAGATGCGGCTCAATAAACAAGTTGGGATACCAACCGGGCAATCGCTCCAGACTCTGTCGCAGCGTTCGCATGGTTGGAATTCTCAGCCTCGTTCTTCAAGAAATGAATCTCACGGGATGACAGCGGTGGCCGTCATATCGGATTGCGATCATATCGCGAACAACGTTTCCTTGGTCTTGCGGAGCAACTCAGCCGGGTTGCCGGCGGGCTTGAGGGCGGTGAGTCCTTTGGCACGCTTCACTTCGGCCACTTGCCACAACTCCGACGTTTCCAATGCCTCGGTCCCCGCCTTCTCAAACTGTCGGACAACGGCGCGGAGCAC
>JAYVQJ010000341.1:0-2316 GCA_043777235.1 Planctomycetia bacterium | reverse complement strand
GCAAACGTCGGGATTGAAGCTCCCTTCGACCGTGCGTTTGTCGCGATTGGATTGCTTGGAGCATTCGTTGCTGCTGCATCGGCTGGGTTCATTGGAATCGCACGATGCTCAGCGTTTGCACGCTGTTTGGAATCAACACATCAAACCACAGTTCTGAGGTGCCGCTGGTGCCGGAACTGCGGATTGAGCAACAGGCGGTACACCTGTTGAACGTGTGGTTTGCCAAACCGCTGTCGAAAGCGGAAATCCTGGAGCGAATTCGGAGCGACCAGACGATCAGCGAACCGGTTCGCAAACAGGCGCTCGTGTTGGCCGAACGCTATCGCAAAACGTGACGCGCTCGGCGCGGGTCTCCCGACCCCGCCGCTGGCGTGGACCGAAGGTCTCCCTTTGGCTGTTGATCGCTCGACTGTTCCAACTCGATCACGCGACGAACGTCGGATCACATTCGTGGAGACCTGCGGTCGGTCAAACGGCGGGGTCGGGAGACCCGCGCCGAGCGCAGCCCCGGCCGCTGACTGCGGAACTGCGGATTGAGCAACAGACGATACACCTGTTGAACGTGTGGTTTGCCAAGCCGCAGTCAAAAGCGAAAATCCTGGAGCGAATTCGGAACGACCAGACGATCAGCGAACCGGTTCGGAAACAGACGCTCGTGTTGGCCGAACGCTTTCGCAAAACGTGAGCCGTAGACCCGACCTCGTTTTTCACTCGCTGCGGTACACTCTGGCCAATGGGAAGTGGCGTCTCCATAATGGCTCAACGCTGACGAGAAAGGACGAGCCATGATTTATCACGGGACGGTGAAATTAGGCGTGATCGAATTAGAAGATGGCGCACAACTCCCCGATGGAACTTGGGTGAAAGTCGAGCCGCTGGAACTCAAGGCGGATGTCGTTCCGAAACGTCCAGGGACAAGCTTGGCCGAGTGGGCGGAACAGAATGCTGAAGACTGGGGCGACCAGTTGAATTCTGAAAACGTGGAAGCCTTCACCGGTCGGAGATTCTGATCGTGATTCGCCGCGTCTTGCTGGATACGAGCTTCCTGATTGCATTGGAAAACCGCAGCGATTCGCATCACCAACGAGCGAAAGAGTTGGATCGCGAATTGTTCGACGAAGACGCCGTCTGCGTGTTGCATTGGGGAATCCTGTTGGAGATCGGCGATGGCTACGCACGCATCGGTCGCCGCGGCAAGGCTGAGGATCTCTTCAATCGGCTGCTGAATGAGGATCGGTATCAAGTCCAATCGCTCAGCGAGAGCCTCTTGAGGAAGGGATGGAGATCTATCTCTCCCGACCCGACAAAGAATGGGGGCTGACCGACTGCCTCTCGTTCGCGTTGATGCACGCGGAGAGCATCAACGAAGCACTCACCGCCGACGTGCATTTTCGTCAAGCCGGTTTCACAGCGCTCTTGCTCGCGAATGAAAGTTCGCGGAAGTGACGAGAGAGTGAAGCTCTGGGATGCCCGGCCGCAGACTGCGGAACTGCGGATTGAGCAACAGGCGGTGAAGCTGTTGAACGTGTGGTTTGCCAAACCGCTGTCGAACGCGGAAATCCTGGACCGAATTCGGAGCGACCCGACGATCAGCGAACCGGTTCGCAAACAGACGCTCGTGTTGGCCGAACGCTATCGTAAAACATGAGCCGCGCGGCTCGCGTTCATGCCAAAGTCGCTCGGCTTGGGGTCGTCCAAAGGCTTTGCCGCCGTCTATCATGTCCGTGCGATGACACTCTGTTGGGAGGAACTGGCGATGTCGAACAGTGTGGCTGAATTGAGTTGTGAGATTGAACTGCGACCTGGCGAGACGCTGAGTTTGCCGCCCGATTTGACGGAACGTGTGGGAGCGGGACGTTGGCTGGTCAGTGTGAAACCGGTGGACCCAGCGCGTGTGCCGATTCGGTCGCACGAGGCATTCCTGGAAAGTTACGACCCGGCGGACGAAGGATTGTACGATGACTGTCCAAGCCGGTGAGTTGTGGGTCGCCGACATTCCCTTCACGAATGGCCTCGCATCCAAGAAGCGGCCCGTGTTGGTGCTGTGGCTGGACGGTCAGGATGCAGTCGTTGCGGCGGTGACATCCGCCGCGCCACGATCAGCGACCGACGTGCCGCTGATGCTTGGCAAGCGTCGGGATTGAAGCTCCCTTCGACCGTGCGTTTGTCGCGGTTGGATTGCTTGGAGCATTCGCTGCTGCTGCATCGGCTGGGTTCATTGGAGCCGCACGATGCTCAGCGCTTGCACGCCGTTTGGAATCAACACATCAAGCCACAGTTCTGACGGGCCGCTGACTCCGGCCCTGCGTATTGAGC
>JAYVQJ010000340.1:0-2317 GCA_043777235.1 Planctomycetia bacterium | reverse complement strand
TTTGACGAGCAGTGGCCTGACCGGCACTCCGCTGTACATGTCCCCCGAAGCCATTCAGTCGCCGAACTCAATCGACACGCGCAGTGATCTCTACGCCGTGGGAGCAGTGGGGTACTTCTTACTGACTGGTCAGCCTGTGTTCACCGCGCCGTCACTTGTGGACTTGTGCCGGATGCACGTCTCTCAAAACCCAGACCCGCCATCGAAGCGACTCGGACGCGCCGTCTCTGACTCGCTTGAGAATGCACTCCTCGCATGCTTGGAAAAGAATCGAGCCAAACGCCCCCAAACGGCTCGCGACTTAGCCTTGATGCTTTCCAAGGCTCCAACCGCCAAGTCTTGGTCGCTCGACGAAGCCGACGCTTGGTGGGGGCGTCACGAACGCGGACAAGAGCAACCGCGAGAACAGTCTCCGAACTCACCCCAAGGGACTTCCACGGAAACCGTTGCCTACGTCCCTCCCTCCGCAGTGATTCCGTCGGCTGGAGGCCTTGTTTCCACCGCGAGTCATCTGGAACGAACTGTGGCCGAGATCGGAGCCGCATTCGATCCGTCCGCTGAAATCCAAACGCTCGTCCAACTGTCACCGCGCGAGTGACCATCGGCGAGATACGTCGTACTTCAGTGCATCACTTACTTTTTTCGCTGGTAGTGAGCCTTCATGAACGGGTGCCATTGGCCGTCGTCGCCGAGGCTCGCCACTCTGAGCATCGACGTTGAACGTCAGAGCTTCAGCGTCGAGCGTGATTAACGGCGTGATGATTGTTCCGCGTTGATCTCCGGCTTGGCGTGCGACGAAGTGGTCCCTTCTTCAGTGCGATCGGTTCGCGTGCGACCGTTTGCAGGGGAGTTTTCCCGAGATTGTCTTCCGCTTGCGCCACAACAACGAAGTGCCAGAGCGTTAGGAGCAAGATTCCGCGATTCATCAGTCGGTCTCCTCGGACGGCTCCCATTTTCCTGGCACGATCGTGGCCTCACCTTCGCCGGGCCACGGGGGCATGGTGATGGCGATGGCGGTGAATGGTTCGTCGCCGAGGGAACGGAATTGGAAGTGAGTTTGCAGCGGGATCGTCAGACAGATTCCCGGTTCGAGGGTGACGATCTCTTCGCGGCCGGATTGCTTGCGCCACATTTCGCCTCGGCCGGACAGGATGAACCAAATCTCTTCGACGGTTCGATGAGTCACCGCTTTTGACGTTTGGCCGGAAGCCAATTCAAAGTGCGCCATCCCGCCACCGTTCAAGCCGAGCAAGAGGCGCACTCCTGATCCATCTGGGGCGACGACGTCCGGCACCGCAGGTAATCGCATCATTTTGAAGTCGGTCATCATTTCAGATCCTTGTCTTCAGCTTCCGAAAACTGTCGGCCGTTTTTTCCGTTCAGCCCATCACGCGGAGCGGTGATGGCTACGTAGCCGTCATCGCTCCGCGTGACGAGCCGGCTGAGCGCGACTTTCAATTCCGAAACGTATCGGGGTGATCTACGTCGCCGAACATGTGGCCTCGATCACGGATAGTTCGGTCACAGTGGGGACAATGCGTTGCAGGGTGAAGCGGCTCGCGTCGAGAACGGTGCGATACTCCGCTGCGGTTCGTTCTTGGCCGCCGGTGACGGTCATCATGGCGAGGTCAAACCATTTGCCGTGGAACGGTTCTGGACCGTCGGGCAGAACGAACTCGGCGAGCAACAACCGGCCGTCGGAAGGCATGACGGATCGGACATTGTTCAAGATCGTACGCGATTGGTCGTCGTTCCAATCGTGGATGATGTGCCGCAGGAAATACGCATCGGCTCCACTTGGGACCGATTGGAAGAAGTCGCCGGCGATGAACTGCACTCGGTCGGCAACGCCGACATGCGAGAGATTTGCTTTCGCGCGGTCGATGACGTCGGCTCGGTCGAACAGAATCGCTCTTATTGACGGATACTTCGTGAGCACTGCCGCTAGCACACTGCCGTTGCCGCCGCCGATGTCGGCGAGGACTTCAATGTTTGAAAAATCGAACGCGGCGAGCATCGCCTCGGTCTCGCGGCCATGAACGCCGACCATCCCTTGATCGAAAATCGCAGCGTTCTCTGGCGTGTGGCCGAGGAACTCGAACAGCGACTCGCCGAAGACGTGATCGAACGCGGTCTCGCCGGTTTCGACGTTGTGCAGCAGGTCGCCCCAAGCTCGGTACTGCCAATCGCCGCGCATCCAGGCGAGCGAGGCCATCGAGCACGGCCAGCGCATATCAAAGGTATTGTCCTGTGAGGACTTGGGCGAGGAAGTCGTCGTTCCAGCCAGCGATTTGCATTTTGCCTCGGAGACTTTCTG
>JAYVQJ010000339.1:0-8983 GCA_043777235.1 Planctomycetia bacterium | reverse complement strand
GACCACACTGCGAGCGCTCGCGGGGATCATCCCGCCGACTCGCGGGCGATTAGTGGTCGCGGGGCATGACGTCGTACAAGACCCAATTGCCGCGAAGAGCCGGCTGGCCTTCATTCCCGACGACCCGCAGTTGTTTGACGTGTTGACGGTTTGGGAACACCTCGACTTCACCGCGTCGGTTTATCGCGTCCCAGCATTCGAGGCCGAGGCCGAGCGATTGCTGACTCAATTCGAGCTGACCGAAAAGCGAAACACGATTGCTCAAGAGCTTTCACGCGGGATGCGGCAGAAGGTGGCGATCTGCTGCGCCTATTTGCATCAGCCGGAAGCGATTCTCTTCGACGAACCGCTGACCGGACTCGACCCGCGCGGTATTCGGACGTTGAAAGAATCCATCCGCGAACGAGCGGCGGCCGGAGCGGCCGTCATGGTCAGTTCGCACTTGCTCGACTTGATCGAGGACTTGTGTAGTCACTTGTTGTTGATGCACCGCGGCCAATGCTTGTTTCAGGGAACGATCGCCGAGGCCAAAGGCAAACTGGCGGAACTCGGCGCTGAAGCGTCATTGGAAGATGTCTTCTTTCAGTTCACGGAGCGCACTTCGTAGGTTGGGCACTCTTGCCCGACCGGGGACGGGCAAGAGTGCCCATCCTCCTCCAAGGGTCAATCATGTTTCATTCCGCCTTGTGGAAATTGATGCGACTGAGATGGCGTGGCGCGTTTCGTCAGATGGGGCGGAGCTTGAAGACGGTGCGCGGATGCGTGCAGTTGGGCTTCATGTTGTTGATGGTCGCTTACGGTTTTGGCTCGATGTATTTTGTCGGGCGGATGTCCTCCTCGACACCGGAAGCGGCGGCGTTGTTTATCGACCGAGTGCGAGACTTCGCGGCGTTTGGGCTGTTCTTGTTCACGACCTGGGCGATGTTGTTCTCGACGGGGGAATCGACGGTCTATTTCACGGCCAGCGAAGTCGCGTTCTTGTTTCCGGCTCCGTTTCAGAGACGACAACTGCTGACCTACAAACTGCTGCAGAGTCTGTTTGGTCTGGCGTTTCTTTGTCTGATCCTCTCGCTGATGGTCGCTCGTAGTGGGTTGACGTGGCTGGGAGGCTTTCTCGGCGGCGTGCTGACTCTGTCGTTCATTCAATTGCTGACAATGAACGTCGCGTTTGTGCGGCAGGTGTTGGAAGCTCGGCTCAGCAATGTGATTCGCCGCTTGATCGGTTACAGCGTCAGCGCGTGGGTGTTGATGGCCGTGACGCAGATGGTGCAGAACGCTCCAAGCGCCGATCTCGCGACGCTCGCGGTGGCGTTTCGCGATTCTGCTTCCGGACGCTGGTTGCTCGCGCCGTTCGACGTCTTCGCGCGGATGATCTTTGCACGCGATGTTGTCAGCTTCGGTGTTTCGACGGGCTTGGTGCTGTTGGTTGACGGGACGCTGTTGGCTGCGGCGTATCGCATGGACGGCCTGTCGTTGGAGGCCGCCGTCACGATCAGTGAGAAGTGGACCGAGCGGATGAAGCGAGTGCAGACGAAAGGAGCCTGGGCGTTATTTGGCTCGACGACGTCAGAGGTGGCTCGGCGGCGGATGCCACGCTTGCCGTTTTGGAGCGGCATCGGCCCGATCGTCTGGCAGCGGTTGACGACGAATCTTCGCAGTTCGACGAAACTGCTGTGGTTGCTCGGCGGAGCCGTGTTGCTGGCAGGAGGACTGGCATTCGCGATTCATCGCAAGACGCCCGAACAGCCTCTCGCGGCCGCCGGGGCGGGAGTCGGCGTGATGATCTACGTCAGCTTTCTGATTTCGCTGTCGCTGCAAAACGAGATCGAACGAGTCGGCTTCTTGAAGTCGCTGCCGCTTCGTCCGGTGATGATCGTACTGGGTGAGTTGCTCGGTTTCGTGGGTTTGATGTCCGCCGTGCAATGCCTGTTCTTTCTGGGGTTATGCGGGCTGCTTCCCTCGGCGGCTGGATGGTTGATGGGTGCGGCGCTGCTCACTCCGCTGCTCAATTTCTTGCTGCTGGGAATCGACAAGTTTGTTTTCTATCTCTACCCGACTCGGCTCGCGAAAGGTGCTCCTGGAGACTTTCAAAACGCCGGCCGGCAAATGCTGTTCATGGCTTTGAAGATGTTGCTGCTCTTTGCTGGCCTGGCGATTGTTGGCGTTGCTGTCGTTCCCGGAGCGATGTTCCACTCACCGTTGCTGGCGGCGTTTTCTGCGGCCGCCGTGTTGCTCATCGAGTGCGCCGGTTTGGTCCCGCTGCTGACCTACGCCTTTGACCGCTTCGATCCGAGCATCGATACGCCCGCGTGATTGTGATTGCCGAAGCCGTGAAACTTTGGGGGTCACGGGCGGCATCCGAACTCTCACGAGTTCGGCGACTTCCAAGAGACTCTTACCAGGAACGTGGCTGACGGATGCAACCTGTCCCGAAATGCTGCCGCGCAATGGCACTGACTTTTGGACATCAGTTGGCACGCGCTAGCGTCCGGTTCAACCGGGGCTAGCGCCCAGCGGCTAATTTTCACGACCCGAATTCTCGGCTGTGGCAAAGCGATAGCATCTGGTTTGCGAATTCTCCGCGAAGTAGGCGGCATGCATTCTCCGCGCTGGAGCAATCGAATCGTTCGGTGGGCAAAGCCGAGACGACACCGATGAGCCACAAGACGTGACACGGCCAAAACAATTTTGTCGATCAAGAATTTTGAGAGCGCCGGTGAGGATGAAGATGTCTTCTCAACCGGTCTCGTTCATTACTGACACGCACTGCGGCTCCATTCCTAAAGGCGTCACGACCGGAACACCTTCCAGCCGATAACGCGGTCTCGGCAAGCCGTTCCGGTTGACGATGTCTGACGACCGGCCTACCGTTCGCATCAGCCGATACCAATTGGAGGCCATCGGATGGCCTCTTCTGCCTGCTTCGGTTCCCACCTTCACGCCGGAGGCCCACCTATGCCGGCAATGTTTTCCTGGTCACGCACTATTTCCCGACCGGTTGTCGCGTGCGTCGCGATGCTGTTCGTGGTGTTGCCAAATCTCGCTTCCGCTCAAGAGCCGTTGCATCAGCGGATTGATCAGTTGGTCAACGCCGCTCCGCTGGGACCGGTCGCGGCGATTTGCTCAGACGCGGAATTCCTGCGGCGAGTCAGCCTCGATCTCAATGGGATGACCCCAACCGGAGTCGAGGCGGTGACATTTCTCAATGACCCGGCTCCGGACAAGCGGCAGAAGTTGATCGAAAAGTTGCTGGCGAGTCCTCGCTTTGCTCGGCATCTGGCGAACACGTTCAGCGTCACGCTGATGGAACGCCGAGCCGACGCGAACGTCACGTTGGCCGAGTGGGACAAGTACCTGTTCGAGTCGTTCCTCGCGAACAAGCCGTACGATCAATTGGTCCGCGAGCTGATCGCGTCGGACGGCGTTGACCCGGCGACTCGTTCCGCCGCGAAGTTTTTCCTCGACCGCACAGCCGAGCCAAACTTGGTGACTCGCGACATCGGCCGGATTTTTCTCGGTCGCGATTTGCAGTGTGCTCAGTGTCACGACAGCCCGTTGGTCAATGACTTCTTGCAGTCCGAGTATTACGGCGTGCAAGCCTTCGTCGTCCGCACGGTGATGTTCAACGACGTGACCGCGAAGAAACAGATGCTCGGTGAGAAGGCGGACGGCGACGTCGCGTTCACCTCCGTCTTCACGAAGGAGACCGGCGTCAGTGCTCCGCGATTGCCAGCCGGTGCGTTCACCGAAGACCCGCTGCTGCCGATCGGCGAAGAATACAACGTCAAGCCGACCGACAAGACTCGCGCCGTGCCGAAGTACAGCCGCCGAGCCAAGCTCGCGGAGATCATCACGACGACCAACAACCCGCAGTTCAATCGGAACCTCGCGAACCGGCTCTGGGCGATGATGCTCGGCCGAGGCATCGTGCATCCGCTCGACCTGCATCACTCGGACAACCCGCCGTCGCATCCAGAGTTGCTCGACCTGCTGACGGCCGAGGTCGTAGCCGCGAAGTACGACGTGAAACCGATTATCCGTGCGATCGCGCTGTCGCAAACCTATCAGCGATCGGGCGAGTTGCCAGCCGACTGGAACGCCGCATCGCAACAAGCCGCCGCGCTGCTGGCGACACTCGATCCAAAGCAGAAGGAATTGTCGGCCGCGATCGACCAATCGAAAGAAGCCGCCAAGCAACCCGACACCGAATTCGATGCCGCAAAGAAGGCAGCGTCTCCCGTGCGCGATGAACTGGTGAAGATCACCGCTGCTGCCGTTGAGGCTCGCAAACAATGGGACGCCGCGACAGATGTCGTGGCAAAGACTGATGCTCAGATCGCTCCGAAAACCGAAGCCGCAAAGCCGCTCGCCGAGATCGCCGCAAAGGCCGGCGAAGCACTCGCGAAGATTCCGAACGACGCGGAATTGAAAAAGGCGACGGAGTTCTTTGCCGCTCGCGCGACGGCATTGAACAACGAAGTCGCGGCACTGACGAAGGCTCGCGAGACGCAACTCGCGGCTGTGAAGCCGAAGCAAGACGCATTTGTCGTGTCCGACACCGCGATCAATCCCGTTCGCGAAAAGTGGAACGCCGAGAAGGCAAAACTCGACGCTGCTCGCGAGAAGTTTGAAGCCGCCGCGCTGACGATTCGAGCCACCAACGTCCACAAGAACGTCGTCGCTCGCCGCATCACGGGATTGAAGACGCTCGCCGGTTTCAACGAGCAAGTCGCGAAAGCCGCCGCATCGCAAGCAGTGCTCGTCGCGAAACAAGCGGACGTCGCGGCCACTCAACAAGCGCTGACTCAAGCGGCGGATGATGCCGCGAAGACGGCGACCAACGCGAAGCTCGCGGAACTCGCTCCACAACTGACCGCCGCTCAGCAAGCGGCCAAGTCGGATGCCGATGCCCTCGCGGCGACGCGCGAACAAGTGACGCAATTCTGCACCGAGCACTTCTACGTCGCCGCGTTGAAGCCGCTCACGCCGGAACAACTCGCCGCCAGTACGCTCAGTGCGACAACTTACATCGATATCCAAACGAAGAACGCGATCGCCGAAATCGACAAAGCCGCTCAAACAGCCGCCGCCGCGAATCCCCCGATGCAAGTCGTCGTTCCGCCCGGTGGCCGCGAGCGACAAATCGAAGAAAACGTCTTCGAGAAACTGCTCCGCCCGAACGCCGGCTCGTTCATCGCGATGTTCGGCGGCGGAGCCGGTCAGCCTCAGGACGTTTTCTATGCGAC
Organism: Planctomycetia bacterium; assembly: GCA_043777235.1. Classification (GTDB taxonomy): domain Bacteria; phylum Planctomycetota; class Planctomycetia; order Planctomycetales; family Planctomycetaceae; genus SXKJ01. The sequence goes on along the minus strand of JAYVQJ010000339.1, from coordinate 3,737 downwards.
CGCCGATCAAGCTCTCTTCTACGGCAACGGCGGTACGATCCATTCGTGGGCCGGAGTCCTCGCCGCGCCGCTGTCCACTCAGCAAGACCCGAAGCTGCTGGCCGAGGAAATGTACCTCCACGTTTTCAATCGCCGTCCCACCGACGACGAGACAACATTGGTTACGACCTACCTTCAATCCCGGGCCGACGCCCGCGTCCCCGCCATCCAAGAAATGGTTTGGGGATTGCTCTCGTCGTCGGAGTTTCGGTTTAATCATTGACCGAGGAGAGCAAAACCATGAGCACTGCGGAATTGCAAGAACGATTGGAGCGGCTGGAGTCCGAAGTGATGGAACTCCGCGAGATCGTGAGTAAACAACCGGCCAAGCCACATCCCAAGGCGTGGCTGAACACAGTCGGTCTTTTCAAGGGTGATCCCGAATTTCAAGAAATTGTGCGGTTGGGCCGTGAGTACCGCGAGTCGCAGCCGTACCCGTTTCCAGACGAAGAATGAGCGATGTATTTGTTGGACACTGACCATCTGACGGAAATCATTTCCGAAACCGAACGCGGGTTGGTGTTGAAAGAGCGATTGAAATGGCTGGATGAGGAGGTGGCGACCAGCATCGTGGTTTACGAAGAGATGTTGCGAGGCTGGCTGGCGAAGATTCATCAGCACAATTCGCAACCGAGACTACAAATCGAAGATTATCAACGGCTCGCGAAGTTGTTGGAGTCACGGATGTATTGGAATGTGATCGGCTGGGATGTGAGGTGTGTTGAAATCATGGAAAGGTTGATCCAACAGCGTGTCAACGTGAAACCGATGGACCTCAAAATCGCATCTACCGCATTGCGACACAAAGCGACGCTACTCACCAGAAACTTCAAAGACTTTCAACGAGTACCGGGGTTGGTTTTCGAAGACTGGTTATCGTGACTGAAAAAAATGTTGAGTCTGAACCATGTGGCGAGATCCAATCGTCGAAGAAATCCATCGCTTCCGGGAGGCTCACGCGAAGTCGTTGAAGTACGACTTGAAGTTGATCTTTCAACAACTCAAGGCCGAAGAAAAAGCCAGTGGCCGAATTTTCGTCCGATTGAGTTCGACCGAGCCGTCGATGGCGAGATACCTGCGTGAAAAACGAGACGCCGTGCCTAAAAGTTCGTGCTGGAGCGAGGAAGACGAACAGGAAATGGAACGCTGGCGCGAGACGTTGCGCGAAGTGCGTCGGCAAGAAAACGGACGGTATGAAATGCTCGAAGGCGAAAACACCAGGGATGGCGGCTGCATTTGACGAATATGAACCCTTCAAAACTGGTGACCTCAACCTCTACGTCACAGGGATCGTGACCTCAAATTGAATTGGGAGACCTTGCCATGAAATGCTCGTATGCCTGTCAGTCGCCGGAACACGGGATTGGTCGCCGACAATTCTTGGGCGGACTCGCGACCGGATTGGGAGCAGTCGTCGGTGGCGGAATCGGGACGCTGGCTCAGCCGGTCATGGCCGAGCAACTCGCGAAGCAACAGAAGCGCGTGATTGTGTTCAACATGCACGGTGGCTTGAGTCAATTGGAGAGCTGGGATCCAAAACCGGGAACCGAAACCGGTGGACCGTTCCGTGCGATCGCGACCTCGCAAACCGGAGTTCACATCTCGGAATTGTTGCCGCAAACGGCCAAACAGATGCACCGGCTGGCGATCGTGCGGAGCATCAACACGCACGAGAACGATCACGGCAAAGGGATGCACATGATGCTCACCGGCCGGAAGGAAACTCCCGGCATGGCGTTTCCTCAAATCGGAGCGGTCGCGGCGAAGTCACTTTCGCCAGAGAGCGCGGGCTTGCCCGGCCACATCATCATCACTCCCGGTGGAGGCGGCGGACGCGGCAATGACTCGGCGTATCTCGGTCCGAAGTATGCCAGCATTTCGCTCGGCAACGGCAAGCCGCCAGCGAATTCGGAACGCCCCGAAGCGATCGCTGAAGCGGTCGATGCGTCGCGGAATGATTTCCGCAAGAAGGCCAACGAGCGGTTCAATCTCAAGCGTCGCACTGCGATGACCGACGCCTTCGTGCAGAGCTACGACCAGGCTCAACAAATGATGGCTCAGCGCGATGCGTTCGACCTCACGAAAGAATCGGATGCCGATCAAGCTCGGTACGGCAAGCACGACTTCGGCCGGCATTGTTTGCTGGCTCGCCGACTGCTCGAACGGAACGTGACCTTCGTGCAAGTCACGCACTCGAACTACGACACGCACAACGAGAACTTCAACTTCCATCTCGAACAGCTCGGCGAATGGGACAGTCCGTTTGCGACGCTGGTTGGAGACCTCGCTGATCGCGGGATGTTGGAATCAACGCTGGTCGTCGTGCTCTGCGAATTCGGCCGAACGCCAAACATCAACCACTTGTTCGGTCGCGATCACTGGGGGACCGCCTGGTCGGTGCTTGTCGGCGGAGCGAAGGTGATCCCTGGCGCGGTCATCGGCAAGACGAACGCGAACGGGACTCAAGTCACGGATCGCGAAGTGACCGCCGGGCATCTGTTCCACACGTACTTGCAAGCGCTTGGTGTGGACTCAACTGGCTCGTTCGACATCGGTGGTCGCCCGATGCCGATTGCCGATCCGGCGTATCAAGGGATCAAAGAGCTGATTGCTTGATCTTCTCGAAGCGGTTGAGAGTGTTGCTCAGCGTCAACCTCTCAGAGTCTTCGCATAGCTCGACAGTGCTTTCGCAAACTCGGCCATCGAAGCGAAGCGATCGGCGGGAGCTTTTGCGATCGCTTTCAGACAGAGATCCGTCAGCGTTTGATCGATCTGAGGTCGATGCTGATTGGGCGGGATCGGTTCCTGGCTGTGGACGTTCTTCAGCACCTCGCCGACCGTGCGGCCGGTGATCGGACGCTGGCCGGTGAGCATCTCATACAGAATCACGCCGATCGAGTAGATATCGGAGGTCGGGCCGATCAACTCGTTGTGGCCAAGCGCTTGTTCCGGCGACATGTAATACGGCGTGCCGAGCAACTGGCCATCCTGAGTCAATTGCGGACCTGTCGCTTCGTCAAAGCGTGCCAAGCCGAAGTCCATGATGACCGGCGCACGGCGCTCCTCGTCAATCTGAATGTTGTCTGGCTTGAGGTCGCGATGCACGATCCCCTTCTGATGCGGCTCGATCATCGCGCTGGCCAGCATCTTCGTGATCAGCACGGCTTGGCGAATCGGCAGACGCTTGTGGTCCGTGAGGAAATAGCTCAGCGGCTGGCCTTTGATGAACGCCATGACCAGGAAATAGTTTCCGGGAGCGTCGTTGACCTCGTAAATCGGGCAGAGGTTTTCGTGCCGAAGCTGGGCTGCCGCGCGAGCCGTTCGCAAGAATCGCTCGATGTCATTCGCTGATCTCAGACGCTCCGGATGCGGAATCTTGATCGCGACATCGCGGCCGAGCTTCGGATCGTGCGCGAGGAACACTTTGCCGTTCGTGCCGGCACCGAGTTCACTCAGCAATTGAAACCGTCCGAGCATCGAACCGCTCGACGCCGCAGCCGTCACAGCGACGGGCTCGGCGACCACTGGCGGAGACATCCTCGGAGCCGCGACGGTCTCGATGGGTCCGGCGACCGGATCGCTGTGACTGACGGTCGAAATGCGGGCTTCTAACTCAGACAGCAACCGTTCGACGATCGCCTTGCGGTCGGGAAAACGGTCGAGGTACTGGCCTCGAAAAATGAAGAGCGGTTCGTCGC
>JAYVQJ010000338.1:0-8995 GCA_043777235.1 Planctomycetia bacterium | reverse complement strand
AGACAACGTGGAGCGTCGGGATCAGCAGGACGCTGGTCGCTGTGGAGAGAGACTGCCGCATCGAGCGAAAGTCCCAATTCTGGTGGGCCGCCCGATGGTTGGCCGACCCTACGACGCGAGGAAATTGTCGAACAATGGGCGTGGCAGCTTTTGCGGCGTTGGGGAGTCGTCTTCAAAGATTTGCTGACTCGCGAATCGGGGACACCGTCGTGGTGGGAGTTGTTGCAGGTCTATCGCCGACTGGAGGCTCGCGGAGAAATTCGCGGCGGACGGTTCATCTCTGGAGTCGCGGGCGAACAGTTCTCGATGAGCGAGTCGATTCGGCAACTGCGGTTGTTGCGAGACAGCGAGCCGCAACAAGAGTTCGTGCTGATCTCCGCCGCTGACCCGTTGAATTTGGTCGGCATCCTGGACGATCAACCGCGCGTGCCGAGTGTCGCGTCGCATCGGATGGTCTATCTCAACGGTCGTTGCGCAGGGACCAAGATCGCGGAGGAGAAATGGCTGTCGCCGACAATGAGCGAGGACGCTCGGTTGGTCGTTGTCGAATTGCTGGAGCGCGGCAAGCCGGGAGAACATTCGGTGGTTGGCTCGAAAGAGTCAGCGGTTGGCGAGCGTCGAACGGCATCGGCTCGGCCTCGTGCGCTCGGGCACGCTCGGATGCGATGACGTGTTGTTGCGTCTGGCGTCGGACGGATGCGAAACGCATCGCCACGGCTGTGGTGAATGGCATCCGGCGTTTGCGGTCGTGATGATGTCCTCCAACAGGCGAGCCGGGCGGCGTTAGCCCCCGGACGTGCTGCGAGTTTGAATTTCATCCGGGGGCTGACACCCTCCGGCTCGCCATGAGGCATCCGTGCGGGCGATTGATCGCAAATTGGTGCGGGATGTGTTCCTGATGAAGGGGCAGGTGCTGGCGATCTGCGCGGTGATGGCGTGCGGGGTCGCGACGTTTGTGATGTCGTCGAGTGCGATGGTCTCATTGCAGACGACGATGGATGACTTTTACGAAGCGAATCGCTTTCCGCAGGTGTTCGCTCGGATCAAGCGTGCTCCGCTGTCGGTCGCGGAACGGATGGAAGAGATTCCGGGCGTGTCGCGAATTCAAACGCGAGTGGTCGAGGATGTGACGCTCGACGTGCCTTCGTTTCCAGAGCCGGTCGCCGGACGGCTGGTTTCCATTCCAGAGCATCCGGAGTCGACCGATTTGTGCTCGCTGTTTCTGCGCAAAGGGCGATTCATTGAACCGCGACGCGATGACGAGGTGCTCGCCAGCGAAGGGTTCGTGAAAGCTCACAAGCTCAATTTGGGGGACGAGATTTCGGCGGTCGTCAACGGCAAGAAGAAGAAGCTGCGGATCGTCGGGGTCGCGCTGTCGCCGGAGTACGTTTATCAAATCAAGTACGGGCAACTCGTGCCCGACGACAAGCGGTTCGGGATATTGTGGATGAGCCGCGAGGCACTCGAAGCGGCGTTCGATATGAAGGGGGCGTTCAACGACGTCCTCATCGATCTGCTGCCGGGGGCGTCGGACAATGAAGTCGTGCGACGGTTGGATCGGATCATCGAGAAGCATGGCGGCTTCGGATCGCACGCGCGAAAGGATCAAATCTCGCATCGGTTCCTCACCGACGAGATCAGCAATCTCAAACGGATGGGGATGATTGTCCCAGCAATCTTTCTGGGCGTGGCGGCGTTTTTGCTGAACGTTGTGCTGTCGCGGATCATCGCATTGCAGCGCGATCAGATCGCGGCGCTGAAGGCGTTCGGCTATTCGCACTGGGCGGTCGGGCGGCATTACTTGAAGTTGGTGCTGCTGATCTGCGTGGTCGGCGGGATTGCGGGGACGATCGCCGGAGCGATCATCGGCCGCAAGATGATGGGCATTTACGCCGAGTTCTATCGCTACCCGGAGCTGCATTATCACCTGCCGCCACAAGTCATCGCCGGAGCGTTCGGTGTCTGTTTCGGATTCTCGATGCTCGGCACGTTGAACGTTGTGCGTCGCGCGGTGACGCTGCCGCCGGCCGAGGCGATGCGGCCGGAACCGCCTGGCGAATTCCGGCCGACGGTCTTCGAGCGGCTCGGCTTTGAGAGTTGGCTGTCGCAGATCGGACGCATTGTGCTCCGCAATATCGAGCGGCGGCCGGTCAAAGCGTTGCTGTCGATTTGCGGTATCGCGATGGCGGCGGCGATTCTGGTGCTTGGTCGGTTCTCGGCTGACTCGCTCGATTGGCTGGTGCGAATGCAGTTCGAGTACATGAACCGGCATGACATCGACGTCACGCTGATGGAGCCGACATCGCGAAAGGCTCTGCATGAAATCCAGCAGCTTCCCGGTGTGATTCATGCCGAGCCGCGGCGCGGTGTCGGCGTCAAAATCTTCAGCGATCAAGTCGAGAAGCGGACGTACCTGCTCGGTATCGACATCGACGCAAAACTGAATCACTTGATCGACGACGACGACAACCCGGTCGAGGTTCCGCCGGAAGGGATCGTCTTGAACCAAAAGCTGGCCCACGTGCTGGGGGCGCGCATCGGCGACTCGCTGATGATGGAAATCATGGAAGGAAGCCGGCGGACTCGGCCGGTGCGAGTCGCGGCGCTCAGCCAGGAGTATCTCGGCACGGTCTGTTACATGGAGGCGCGCGCGTTGAATCGGCTCGTCGGTGAAGGTCCAGCCGTGACGAGCATCGCGATCACCGCCGATCCGAACGCGGTCGAGGATTTGTATCGCCGTTTGAAAGCAACTCCGCGCGTCGCCAGCGTGATGCTCAAGGGAGCCGCGATTCAAGGCTTCCGTGACACCGTGATGAACAACCTCCTGACGATGCAAGCTTTCAACGTCGTCTTCGCCTGCATCATCGCGTTCGGTGTCGTCTACAACACCGCGCGCGTCGCTCTGTCCGAACGCGGCCGCGAGCTGGCGAGTCTTCGCGTGCTAGGACTGACTCGCGCGGAGATTTCACGGATTTTGCTCGGCGAGTTGGCCATCCTGACATGTGCTGCGATTCCGCTGGGGCTATTCATCGGCAACCGTCTGGCAGGACTCGTCTGCTGGTTTATGGACACCGAGCTGTATCGCATCCCGTTGATCATCGAACCGAAAACGTATTCGTTTGCGACGACCGTCGTCTTGATCGCGGCCATTTTGTCGGGTCTGCTGGTCCGCCGTCGGTTGGACCATTTGGATTTGATCGCGGTATTGAAAACACGCGAATAAGTTTTCAACGCAAAGACGCGAAGAAAGACTTTTAGTGAAGCGGCTGCCACGTTCTCTGCTCTTTGCTCATCGGGAAAGTCGGGGAGGAGCACGGGGCGCACTTGCTTGAATGGTCACATGCAGTTCATCCCGAAGGGATGGCAGAAAGTAGCCGGGGGTCGAGCGGAGCATAGACCCCCGGAAGGCTTGATACGAAGCAGTGCATCCCAGCGGGATGCCAGAAGTCTTCGGTAATCTTGCAGGAACTTCGATGGTTTCTGGCATCCCTTCAGGATGCGATTCGCAGTCGACAACATTCCGGTGGTCTCCGCTACGCTGCGACCACCGGCTACTTTCTGCCATCCCTTCGGGATGAACCGCAATGACTGTGAAGCTCCCCGTGAATTAATTCCCCCAAGACTCTCGATGAACCCTCGACTCTTTGTGCCTTTGTGCCTTTGCGTCTTTGCGTTGAAATGCCTTCCCGTTACGTTTGCCAGAGGATTTCGGTGTCACATTCGGGAACCAAAGATTTCGATTCTGAGATTCCTGGTTTCGATTCGAGAATTGCGATGCCGGATGTCCAACCGGCAGGTTCCAATCTGTCGCGGTCAATTGTTTGAAAGGTGTCTCTTGTTTCGTTGGATCAAACGACTTCTGTGGTTGTGCGTGCTGGCTGGCATTGTGGCCGTGGTCGGGTATGGCTTCATGCCCAAGCCGTTTCCGGTGGATACGGCTCGCGTCACGCGCGGCAGTCTGTCGGTTGCCGTTTCGGAAGACGGCAAGACACGGGTGCGTGATCGGTTTGTGATCTCTGCTCCGCTGGCGGGTCGGTTGCATCGAATCAAAGTGCGAGCCGGCGATCCGGTTACGATTCCGAATCGCGTCGAGTCGGTCGCCGAGCGGGTGGAAGACGACTCGTCGGCGAACGGCAACGGACATGGAGAAACGCCGTCTGAAGCGGTCACGTCATCGTTCTCTCCCGGAACGTCACCCGCGACCGAATTGGCAATCATCGATCCGATTGATCCCGTCCTGTTGGACTCGCGGCAGATCGCTCAGGCGGAACTGCGGGTTCACGTCCTGGAATCGACGCAGCAGAACACTGCCGCCGCGCGAGCGAAAGCCGGCATCGCGCTGGAATGGTGCAAGCTCGATCTTGAACGCCGCGCCGGACTTTCAGGAAAGGGAGCCAACACGAAGCAGGAACTCGAAGACGCCCAGATGCTCGTCCGTTCGCGGACGGAAGAATTGAACTCGGCGAAGTTCGCCGAGCAAACCTCCAAGTACGAATTGGAGTTGGCTCGCGCCGCTCTGCTGCGCTCGAAACCGCTTGCGCCGGAGGACGCGGAGAAATGGCAACTGCGAATCCCGTCGCCGATCAATGGACTTGTGATGAAGGTGATCCAAGAAAGCGAAACGATCGTGCAACAAGGGACGCCGTTGCTGGAAGTCGGCGACCCGCGCGATTTGGAAATCGACATCGAAGTTCTCTCGACCGACGCCGTCAAAATTCGTCCCGGTCAAACCGTGCGGCTGAAACATTGGGGAGGCGAGAAGCCGCTCTTGGGACGAGTCCGATTGGTTGAGCCTTCTGGGTTTCTGAAGATCTCCGCGCTCGGCGTGGAAGAGCAGCGAGTCCATGTCATCGCGAATTTCGACGCTCCGTATGCGGAACGTCCGACGCTCGGTGACGGCTATCGCGTCGAGGCCGAGATCGTGATCTGGGAAAAAGACGACGTGCTCAAAGTTCCGACCGGAGCACTCTTCCGTGAGAACGGGACGCCACAACCACCGTCCACCGATAAGCCGGCTGCCGACCTCTGGGCCGTGTATGTGGTGGAAGGCGGACTCGCCATCAAACGACGAATCGAAATCGGCCGCCGCAACGGACTCGAAGCCGAAGTCCTCAACGGCCTGAGCGACACGGATCTCGTCATCGTCCATCCGAGCGACCGTATCCAAGACAAAATCCAAGTGCAGCCTCGGTAGCGATCGCGACACTCTCAAAACCTATTGGTCTGGCCAGAACGGCCGAATTTTCCCTGGACATGGTGTGGGGAGGACTTTCTGCCGTTGCGATTCCTCTGGCCCCATTCCTCTGGCGCAACTTGTTTGCCAGACGAATGGGGCCAGACGAATGAAAACAATTTTTGAACGTGCTTTTATGACGACTTCGCTTCCCGACATCGTGATTCGCGCTTCGGCCGGGACCGGCAAGACGTATCAATTGGCGAGCCGCTTCTTGCAGTTGCTCGACGCGGACGTGGCTCCGGAGTCGATCCTGGCGGCGACGTTCACTCGTAAAGCGGCGGGGGAGATTCTCGAACGCATCCTGCTGACCTTGGCGAACGCGGCCATCGATGACAAGAAGCGGGCCGAGTTGGCCGATGCCATCCAATCTCCGCAACTGACCAGCGAACGCTGTCGCGAGCTGTTGGCAAAGCTGACTCGGCGTCTGCATCGGTTGCAGGTCGGGACGCTCGACAGTTTCTTCGCGAAGTTGGCCAGCAGTTTTTCGTTGGAACTGGGACTGCCTCCGGGTTGGCGAATCGCGGAAACCATCGAAGAGAAACGGTTGCGAGCCGACGCCGTGCAAGCGCTGCTCGAAGCCGAGACGGATGATGAACTCGTGCGATTGCTGCGGCTGCTGACGAAGGGGACTGCGTCGCGCACGGTCAGCGATCTGATCGACGAAACAGTGCGCGATTGCGGCGAAGTCGCCCTCGAAACTGATCCTGCCGCATGGGTCAAAGTTCCTCGGCCGACGCCGCCCAGCTTTGCCGAACTGCAACGCTCGCGTCAGCAGCTTGAAGAGCTTTGCAACGACGACACGCGGACGAACAAACGTCTGCAAGAAGCGATCGCCAAAGACCTCGCCGCCGCGGAGCGTGACCAATGGGAAGAGCTGCTCAAACGCGGCATCCTGAAGAATCTGCTCGAAGGGAACCCAACGTACTACAAGAAGGAACTCGATCCGCAGACACTCGCGGTTTACGAACCGATTCTCGATCAGGCGAAGCGGCTGACGCTGCATCGGTTGTCGGTGCAGACGGAAGGGACTCGCGAACTGCTCGACAAGTTCGACCGCGAGTTCCGCGAACTGCAACGCCGGCAAGGGGAGTGTTCGTTCTCGGACGTCGCACGCGCATTGGCTGAGTGGAGCGAATTGTCCGAAGAGACTGACCAGTCGTCCGGCAGCCTGGCGGTGCGGCTCGATTCGCGGATGTCGCATTTGCTGCTCGATGAGTTTCAAGACACATCGCCGTTGCAATGGTCGGTCCTGCAACCGTTCGCCGAGCAAGTCGCTCGCAAGCAACCTCCGAAAAAACGAGCGGGGCAAAAGCAACTCTTCGGTGACGGTGAATTGCCGCCGTCGTTTTTCTGCGTCGGTGACATCAAGCAAGCGATCTACGGCTGGCGAGGCGGCGATGCCCGCATCTTCAACACGTTGCTGCGACACTTACCGCAGCTCACGTCAAAAGAACTCGCGAAGAGTTACCGATCCGCGCAGCCGATCATCGACACCGTCAACACCGTGTTTCGGATGATGCCTCGGCATCCGAATCTCGAACGGCTCGCCGCGCCGATTCAATCGTGGTGTTCCGCGTTTCCCCAACACACGACCGCGAAGACCGAACTGGCTGGCTTCGTGCAACTTCGCGCCGTCGCCGCAAAAGGAGACGGAGAATCGCAAGGAGATGTCACTCTGCAAGCCGCCGCCGATTTGATCGCGGATTTGGCGACGAAGCATCCGGCACGCAGCATCGGAGTGCTGACTCGCAGCAACGATGCCGTTGCGAAATTGATTTTTGAACTGCATCGCCGCAATGTGTCCGCCAGCGAGGAAGGGGGACATCCGCTGACCGACTCAGTCGCCGTGCGGTTGCTGTTGTCGCTGCTGACATTGGCCGATCATCCGGGTGACTCGATCGCTCGGTTTCATGTCGCGACATCGCCGTTGGGGCCGGCGTTTCAATTCGTAGATTTCAAAGACGATGTCGCCGCCGCTCAATTGGCCGAGTCGCTGCGGAGACGATTACTCTGCGACGGTTACGGCGCTTGCCTCTCCGCTTGGTCGAAGTTGCTGGCCGATCACGGCAGCTCGCGCGATCACGTTCGATTGGATCAGCTCGTCAAACTGGCGGACGGCTATCAGCCCTCGGCGACACTGCGTCCCAGCGATTTCGTTGAGTTCGTTCGCGAAGAGCGCGTCGCCGATCCCAGTGGCGATCGAATCCGTGTGATGACGGTCCATCAAGCGAAAGGTTTGCAGTTCGACATCGTCGTGCTGCCCGAATTGGACAAGCTCATCCCCGGCCAGACTCCCGCGCTCGTGGCCGGCAACGCCGATCCCGTCGCGCCTCCCGATGCCGTCTGCTTGTATCGCGACGAGAGCATCCAACAACTGTTGCCCCCGGAGTTGCGGCAACTCTTCGAGCAAGACACCGAACGCCGCACGCACGAGTCGCTTTGCGTTCTGTACGTCGCTCTGACACGAGCGATCCACGCGATGTATTTGCTGATCGCTCCGCACGAAAAGGAACCGACGAAATCGTTCGCCGGTTTGCTGCGAGCGTCGCTGACGGACGATTTCCTCGCACCGGCGGATTCAGTGCTGTTCGAGACGGGCAATGCGGATTGGGATGTCCGGAGGATGGGCACTCCTGCCCGTCCCGTGTCGGGCAAGAGTGCCCAACTTCCGGGTCGCATTCGTTTCGCCACACCGTTACCGAAACCAACACGCGGCTGGCAGCGTGAGTCGCCATCGACTCACGAATCACGACCATCGCGACAACTTGGCGAGCTGCTGCGGACTCCGCCCACACACGCCCTCGAACGCGGCACGCTGATTCACAAATGGTTCGAGCAGATCGAGTGGCTCGACGACGGCCCACCGTCGGATGAGCAACTGCTCGCCGCCGCGCGGACGCTCCCGCCGTCCACGTTAGATCCCGCGAGAGTCCTGCCGGAGTTTCGCTCGCTGCTCAACAAGCCGAAGATCGCCGCCGCTCTGACCCGCGAGAGTTCAACACACCGCTCGCTGACGCCGCGAGTCCTTCGCGAACATCCTTTCGCTTGCCGCTTCGAGCAGACTCTGATCAACGGCATCATTGATCGTCTCGTGCTGTGGTCGGACGGCGATCAAGTCGTTGCTGCGGAGCTAATCGACTTCAAGACCGACACCGTCGCCGACGATACATCGTTCGCCGCGAGGATCGAGACCTATCGGCCGCAGTTGGATTCTTACCGCCGCGCCGTCGCGCAGCTCTTCGGTCTCGCGGCCAAGCACGTCTCGGCCAAACTCGTCTTCGTGCAGCGCGGCGACGTCATCGACGTTTGAAACGCCGTGGCCTTCAAAGATTCGTCTGGCCCCATTCGTCTGCCGATGTCAGCTTTGGACAGACGAATGGGGCCCGACGAATAGAAATTGCCGTCTCACACATCATGCGACGGTGGCGGTTCGGCATCACGTTTCTCTCGCAGAGTTTGTCGGCGATCTTGCGCCATCGCGGCGAAGCCAAGCACGAGAATCGCGGCGACCTCGACGGCAAAGATGATGCTGGCGTGGCGATTCAACCAGCGTGCTCCGGGTGACTGTGAATCGCCAATCACGACCGCAATCAGAGCGAGGATCGTGACACCGAATATGCCGGCGGCAACTGCGGAGAGTCGAAACAGCAAGCTGGCAGGTTGTGGTCGATGTCTCATGAGTGTGTGGATCGTTTGAGTCGAGAGGACTACTGTCTGTCTTTCACAGGCCATTGAAAAAGTAACCCGACGCGTGAGCGA
>JAYVQJ010000337.1:0-9008 GCA_043777235.1 Planctomycetia bacterium | reverse complement strand
TCCGGTTCGAGAGTCCATTGACCTTCCGAACCGGACGCTAGCGCGTGCCGGCTCATAAAACTTGACACACCGTGTTTGAATTCCGTGGCTCAAGAAATCTAGCCCCGGTTGAACCGGAGGCTAAATAGACCCGCAGAACAAAGTCGGCGAGTCACTCCGTGACTCGAAGTTTCCAGTCACGGAGTGACTGGTCTACTTTCTCTGCAACCAGTTTTGAAACCGCCTACATTTCTCGGCGAGTCTACTTAGCGGAAGTTTTCCCGCGGACCAACTATTCTTTGCCCGCACCATCAGGAATTTACGAGATATGCCCACTCCGTATGACGCTCTGTTGATCGTCGGCTTCGGCGGCCCGGAGCAGCCGGACGACGTGATGCCGTTTCTGGAAAACGTCACGCGCGGCAAGCCGGTACCGCGCGAGCGGCTGCTGGAAGTCGCCGAGCACTATCAGCACTTCGGCGGCGTCAGTCCGATCAACCAACAGGTCCGCGACCTGATTCATGTCTTGCGGCCGGAGCTGATCGAGCGCGGGATCGACTTGCCGATTTTCTGGGGCAACCGCAACTGGCATCCGCTGCTGACCGAGACGCTGGAGTCGATGACCGCTGTTGGAGTGAAGCGTGCTCTCGCGTTCGTCCTGGCGGGATACAGTTCGTACTCCAGTTGCCGACAGTACCGCGAGAACATTGAAGCCGCTCGACAAGCGGCGGGGCTGTCCGCTCCGCAGATCGACAAGGTTCGAGTCTTCTTCAATCACCCCGACTTCATCGAGGCGACGACCGACCGAGTCGCCAACGCAATCGCTCGACTGCCGATCGAGGGACGCGAATCGGCGCACATTGCCTTCACGGCTCACAGCATCCCGATGCTGATGGCCAACAACTGCCAGTACGCCGCACAATTGACCGAGACGGCCCGGCTCGTCGCCGAGAGATTGGACATTTCTCCGGATCACTGGCGACTGGTCTATCAAAGTCGCAGCGGCCGGCCGACCGATCCGTGGCTCGAACCGGACATCCTCGAACACGTGCGGACGTTGAAAGAACAATCGGTTTCGCAAGTTGTCATCGCGCCGATCGGCTTCCTGTCGGATCACATCGAGGTGCTCTTCGACCTCGATGACGAAGCGGCCAAGGTGTCGCAGGAACTCGGCCTGACGATGGTTCGAGCTGGGACCGTCGGCACGCATCCGAAGTTCGTGTCGATGATCGTCGACTTGATCGCCGAACGACTCGCGACCGAATCAAGTGCGTCGTGTGATCGGCCTGCGATCGGTATCAGCGGTCCAAGTCACGATGTCTGCCCCACAGATTGCTGCCTGTATCCGATTTCGCGTCCACCTTTTCAGGCGAGCCGGAGAGCGTAAGCTCCCGGACCATTTAGCGTTTGTCTGAGGGCTGACGCCCATCGGCTCGCCTTCCGGTTTTGTTCGGAGCCTCTCATGCGAATCGCTATCGGCCAAATGTGGCAAGAGTCGAACACGTTCAATCGAAATCTGACCCGTTGGCCGGACTTCGAAAACTGGGGCGTCGCAGTCGGCCCAGACATCTTTGAGAAGTACGGACAGACCGGGGAGATCGGCGGTGTCCTGTCCGGCATTCGTCAGTGGCCGGAGCCGCCGCGTGAGTTGATCGGGCTGGCTCGGTTCACCTGTTGGCCGTGGGGCGCGGTTGAATCGGTGACGGCGAAACGGATCTTCGAGACGTTTGATGAGCAACTTCGGATCGCGGGACCGCTCGACGCGGTGTGTCTCGTCTTGCACGGAGCGATGGCGGCGGAAGATGAGCCGGACTTGAGCGGCGCGTTGTTCGAACGAGTTCGCGCGAAAGTCGGTCCCGACGTGCCGATCGTGGCGACGTTTGATCTGCACGCGAATTTGACTCGGCGGATGCTGACAAACGCGGACCTGCTGTGCGGCTATCACACCGCTCCGCATTTGGACTCGTGGCAGACCGGCGAACGAGTGGTGCGCGGCTTGTGGAAGATTCTGAAGCACGGCGTCCGACCGCAAACGATTTGGCGCAAGCTGCCGATGTTCACGGCGGCGGAAAATCACAACACGTTTACCGGCCCGCCGGCTCCGATTTATGAGCGGCTGAAGCAACTCGAATCAGAAGAGGACGTGCTGGCCGCGAACGTGGCGATGGTCATGCCGTGGTTCGATGCGCCGCAGCTCGGCTGGACCGTGATGCTCACGACGAATCGCCGCGAGTCGCGCTGGGAACAGACCGTCGATCAGCTTTGCTCGACCTGCTGGAGCATCCGGCATGAGCTCGAAGACGTGGATCGCTTGCCGCCGGCCGATGTCGTGAAGCGGGCACTCGCGCTCGGAAAACATCCGATCGTGATCGGTGACGGAGCCGACGCGACCAACAGCGGCGCTCCGGGCGATTCAACGTCGCTGCTCCGTGAACTGCTTGCAGCGACGCACATCCCGCACGGCGCGTTGACGTTCATGGTCGATCCGGTTGCCGTGGCCGAGGCGACTCGCGTCGGAGTCGGCGGTCAATTTGATTTCGACGTCGGTGGTCGGTTCGCCGCCGAGTATTCCTCGCCGATTCGCGTGCGCGGCGTCGTCGAGAAACTGCAAAACGTCGAATGGATCTTGACCGGGCACATCAGCAAGAACTTGCCGGTCAACATGGGACGCGGTGCGATCGTCCGGGCCGGTGACGTCCAGATTCTGCTCGTTGAGCGAGGCGGTCCCGGCAGTTCGCCTCGGTTGTACGAGTCGGTCGGGCTTGACCCACGGACCTGTGGAATTGTTGTCGCGAAGTCGCCCTCCGGGTTCCGAGCCGATTATGATCCGTTCGTCGCCGGATCGCTGCTCGCCGACTGTCCGGGGTGTGCCTCACCGCACTGGAACGAGATGCGATTCGACAAGATCAACCGACCGCTGTGGCCGCTGAATTCGCTCGCGACGCCGAATGAGGCGAACTGGTGCGAAAGCGGCTGGGTGAATTGAAATCTCAAATCTCAGATTTGAAATCCTAAATCCGAAGAGAGTGATTATGACTGCCTTCATCCGTCAGTGTTCCGCGTTCCTCGCCTCAATGCTGCTTGCCGTTTGGATTGTTGGCTGCGGTAGTTCGCCCGAACCGGAAGTGAGCAAGCCCAGCAAGAGTCCCTCGAAGGAACCGGCTCAGGTTGTCCGTAAGACGGACGAATCCAGTGACGACTCGAAGGCTTCGACCGCGAAGGAGGAGCCAGCGGCAGAGTCGTTTGCTCCGGTGAAACTCGGTGGCGGCGGAGGGACGTCGAGTACGACGGACTCGCCGAAGAAGAAAAATATCCCACCGGAGAAACAGCTTGATGACGTCAAGAAGGCGCTCAAGCCAATTCAAGTGGTGCTCGGTCCGTGGCACGCGATCATCGACAAGACGAAGTCGTACGAAGACCTCCAATGGGTCTGGGATTGGAAGACCGATCGTGGTCAGCCGGCGCTCGCGATGGCCACAAAAGAAGATGGTGCGTACTTCAAGTCGGCGCGGCTGACGTACTTGGTCGAGGACGAAAAATTCCAGATGACGCTGACCGACAAGGATGGAAAGCAGCGTGTACTGCAAGGAGTCTTCACCGCCGAGCCGACCGATCAGCCGGGCGAGGATAAGAAGCAGACGCCGCAACGAACCTACAAGTTGCAACTCACAGAAACCGGCGAGGCGAAGGATCGCTGGCAGATCGTGATGAACCAGCAGGACAACAACCGCTATTTGTTCGAGCTCGCACAACTGCGCGGCTCACGGTTTGTCCGCTTTGACACGATGGCCAGCCAGCGCGAGGGGACGTCGTTCGCACTCGACGACAGCGACTTCAGAGAGAAGACCTGCGTGATCTCGCAAGGCTTGGGGACGATGCAAGTCAGCCACAAAGGGAAGTCGTATTGGGTCTGCTGCACCGGCTGCAAAGCGGCGTTCGAGGAAGACCCAGAAAAGTGGATCGCCAAGTTTGAAGCGATGCAGGAGAAGAAGTAGCCATGCCGACAACGACTCCCTCGCTCACTGTTGAGTTGATTCCCGATCCCGAATTGGGGGGATACACGGCTCGCATCCCTGATATTCCCGCATACGGCGAAGGGGAGTCAGAGGACGCGGCCTTGGCGGATTTGCGTGAAGCCTTGAAGGCTTACATCGAGACATTTGGAATCGACGACGCGCTCTCGCGAGTTTGTTTCCCGAAATTGCGTGAGACGGACTGGAATCTCCAGGAGTTAGTTCGTGGCTAATCTTCCGCGTCCGTCGGGCCGCGAAATGGTTCGCTTTCTGCAACGCCGTGGATTCAACGTCCTGCGAATTCGTGGTAGCCACCATGTCCTGTCGAGCGGCAACCATCATACGGTCGTCCCGGTGCATGGGAACGAAACGCTCAAGATTGGTACGTTGAGGAGCATCCTTCGCGACACCCAGCTTTCGCCCACGGAGTTTGAAAATGCCTGGAACTCCGAAACCTAGCCTGCACAACTGCGGTTGGATCAAAGTTTGCGGCATTCGCGACGTCACCACGGCGCAGGCCGCTGTCGACACGGGAGCGTCCGCCATCGGTTTGAACTTCTTTGCGAAGTCGTCCCGATCGGTCGCGCTCAATGTCGCGGCCGAGATTGTGTCAGCACTCGCAATGACGACAACGCAGCCCATCGGCCTGTTCGTCAATCATTCACAAGACGAGGTCGAGGCGATTGCGACTCATGCCGGCTTGTCCGCGATTCAACTGCACGGCGATGAGCCTCCGCATTTCGTCGCCGATCTTCAGCAGCGGCATCCCGATTGGGAAATCCTCAAAGCGTTTCGCATCGGCGACTGCTTGCAGCCAGTTTCCGAGTTCATCGCTGAGTGCGATCGGCTGAAGGTGCGACTCGCGGGATGCTTGCTGGATGCTCGCGTGGACGGTTCGTTCGGAGGCACGGGAACCGTCGCGCCGTGGGAGTTGATCGCTCGCGAATACGACCGAGCGAGCTGGCCGCCGTTGATTCTGGCGGGAGGGCTGACTCCTGAGAACGTCGCGGCTGCAATCAAAGCAGTGCGGCCGATGGGGGTCGATACGGCCAGCGGCGTGGAGTCGTCTCCGGGTGCGAAGGACACTAAACTCATCACTCGTTTCGTGGCCGAGGCTCAGCGAGCTTTCGCGGCCATGTAGCTTTGGAGGATGGGCACTCTTGCCCGTCTTCGGTCGGGCAAGAGTGCCCAACCTCCTTTTTATTTTCGATGGAGCACTGTTTCGATGGCAGACATTCTTCCTTTCCGTGCGTGGCGGTACGACTTGGCTCAGGTGGGCGATCTCTCGGATGTGGTCACGCCGCCGTATGACGTCATCGACGAGAACTTTCGGGCGGCGCTCTACAAGAAGCATCCTTGCAACGTCATTCGCGTGGACTTCAACCGCGAGGAACCAGGGGACACGTCTCCCGACGACAAGTACTCGCGAGCTGCCGGTTTCGTGAAGCAATGGGAGGCCGAAGGCGTTTGGATTCGCGAGAAGGAAGACGCGCTCTACGTCTATCACCAAGAGTTCGATTACGAGGGACGCACTTACTGCCGCAAGGGATTCGTCGGCCGCTGCCGGTTGGAAGAGTTCGGCAAGGGCTGTGTTTATCCGCACGAGCAAACGCTCTCCGGCCCGAAGGCGGATCGCTTGCGGCTGACGAAGGCGACGAAGACGAATCTCTCGCCGGTCTTCGGTCTGTATCCCGATCCGGACACGAAGGCTCAGACGATTCTTGAAAAGGCGATCGTTGGCAAGACGGCGCTGGAGGCGACCGATCATCTCGGTGTGAAACATCGCTTCTGGCCGGTGACGGATCGGGCGGTGATCGATCAGGTCCGCGATTCGCTGAAACCGCAGCCGATCTTTATCGCCGACGGGCATCACCGTTACGAGACCTCATGCAACTACCGCCACTGGTTGATCGAGCAAGGTCAGACCATCGACGAAAATCATCCGGCAAACTTTGTGCTGATGATGCTCGTCGGCATGGACGATCCCGGCCTCGCGATTCTTCCGACGCACCGGTTGTTCTCCGGGCTGCCGGAACTAACGGCCGACGAATTGAAGTCCGCGCTCGCCGCGAACTTCGAGCTTGAAGACTGCGGCACTGGTTCCGCCGGTGCGAAGGAAGCGTGGGACATGGTCGCGTCCGATGGCGGGCAAGACGTGTTCGGTTTTGGGACGGTCAAAGATGGCAAATGGCTGTTCGGCCGAGTCACCGATGCGTCGCCGATGAAGACACTCGCTCCCGATCAAACCGATGCGTGGCGAGGACTCGGCGTCGCGCTGTTGCACAAGTTGGTCGTCGAGCATTGCCTGAAGCGGGCGTATCCCGACTCAAACCCGACGTTCAAATTCCCGCACATTCTCGACGAGGTTGTCGAAGCAGTTCATGCGAAGAGCTGTCAGTTGGCCGTGCTGGTGCCTCCGGCCGAGATCACTCACGTTCAAGAGATTGCCAGCAAGCTCGAAAAGATGCCGCCGAAGAGCACGTTCTTTTATCCGAAGCTGCTCACCGGTTTGGTCTTCAATTCGCTGGAATGATGGAGGATGGGCACTCTTGCCCGTCGAGCGTTTTTCGAAATGCGGTCGGGCAAGAGTGCCCAACTTCCGGAGGTTGCGATGAACGAATTCGAAGGATCTCCGAAGACGTGGCCGCCGCTCGGCCTGCCGACTGGCAGCGTGCGAGCGTTGCTGACGCTGATTGTCGTCGGGGTCGTCGTGACGAAATTCGCACAAGACGGCAAGCCGAGCATGCTGTGGATCGAGACGCTGTTGATCGCGATGGCTCACTACTTCACGTCGCGTCGTTTCGTCTCGCTGCCTCCCGCCGTGATGCAGAGATTGGAGCAAGAAGGGGTCATCGAAAAAGAACGGCAGCCGCTGTATCTGCCGCGAAACTCGATCCGCACGATCATCATCGGAGCGTTCGTCGGCTTGGGCATTTACCTGTACCGCGAGCAGCGGCTGCTCGAACCGTCAGCGATTGCGTTGTTGAGCATGGTCTTCGCGTATCTGCTGGGAGCGATCGTCGGCAGCATTTCCAATTGGTTCAAGAAGCGCCGCTCGCAACCGATCACCGGAAGCTGGGGCGATATCAAAGCTCTGATCGTTCTCGGTGCAATCATCGTTGCCGCGATCCCGGAACTCTTCGACATCGGCATGCAGCTCCCGCCGGTGGGCAATCGGATCGCACTGGGCCTCGCGCTGTTCTATTTCGGATCGCGATAGCTGGGATGATGTTGTTGATTTTCAAACCTGAATGGCCATGTGTCATCGGCATTAGCCGCAGGGCGCTAGCCCCGATTGGTAGTTCTCGAACCGGACGCTAGCGCGTTCCGGCTGATCTCGGCCAGGAATTCTTGTCACACCCAAACGAGCCTGCCGTGTGACCCCTGATTGAAATACGGATGCGGGGACCGGATACTGCCGCCCCTCGTGAGTCATCTTGAAATGTCACGGTCTGGTCTCGATTCGATGGGTGGATTTCCGCGGAAGTTCAACAACTCGATGATGGCCGGGAAACAACAACAACTAGGAATCCCAATCATGAAGATTCGTTTGCTTTCGCTGGCGTTGACGGTGTTGTTCGGTGTCGGCACGTCGCTGTTCGCGGCGGACAAAGTTCTGCCGGTGCGAATGGGTTGTGGAATCATGACCTTCGACACGGTGCCCGGTTGGGGACTCGGCGAAGATGGCAAGTCGGTATTGGGTTCGACTCACGGAGGTGTCGTCGTCGACAAAGCCGGGAACGTCTACACAAGTTCGAGCCTGGGCGTCTTTGTCTTCTCGCCGGAAGGTAAAGTGATTCGCCGATTCTTGGGAGACAAGTACAACAACATCCATGATCTGGAGATTCGCGCGGAAGGGAACGACGAGTTCATTTACGGAGCTCGCAACGCGGCCGGCGAAGGGATCAAGTTCCACGCCGAGACCGGCGACATCGTGTTGAAGTTGGGTATCCCCACCGAAGCCGAATCGGGATTGAAACTGACCAAGTGGGCTCCGACGGCAATCACCGTCGCTCCGAATGGCGACATCATTTTGGCGGACGGTTACTCCAGTGACTACATCTTCAAGTTCGACAAGACCGGCAAGTATTTGAAGCATTTCGGGAAGAAGGGAAATGGCCTGAAGGAATTCAACACCGCGCACGGCATGACGTTGGATACACGCTACGACCCGCCGCGGCTGTTGGTCTGTGACCGCAACCACACGCCGAAGGGCCGACTGCTGCACTACAGTCTCGACGGCGAATACATCGACGAGGTTGTCACTGGACTCGGTATGCCGACCTCGGCCGCCGTTCAAGGGGACTATGTCTCGGTGCCCGATCTGCACGGCCGAGTCGTCATCCTCGACAAGAGCAACACCATCATGGCAGTGCTCGGCCACAATGCCGACCCGGCGACGCGAGTGAACCACAACGTTCCGCAAGACAAGTGGATCGAGGGAATCTTCAACGGCACTCACGGCTCGTACTGGGACAAAGACGGCAACCTGTACGTGCAGGATTGGAACGTCTCCGGCCGCATCATGAAGCTGGTACGCGTGAAGTAACGGCGTCAAAGTAGACCGGTCACTCCGTGATCGGAGAATGCGAGTCACGGAGTGACTCGCCTACTTTTCATGGCGCGCCGAATTAGCTCAGCGGTAAGACATCGCCGTCGCAGATCGGGAACGAGCGGCCGAGCATGTCTTGGATTTCGGCGCGCGGAGAGATTCCCATCGCGGTGAAGATCGTCGCGTGAACGTCGGGCGGCGTGCAGGGAAGGTTCTTCGGGAATGCACCTTTGCTGTCGGTGCTGCCGTAGACTTGGCCCCCTTTGATGCCACCGGCAAAGGCGATCGAGTACGCATCGGGATAATGATCGCGGCCGGCTGCGCCGTTGATGCGAGGGGTTCGTCATCCGTCCGCCTTTTCACGGCGGCGTTGATTTCACAGCGACGTAGATAAGACGGATCACAAGAAATCACTGCGCTGTGGGTAGCGTTCGGCTCGTCACGCGGAGCGGTGACGGCTACGT
>JAYVQJ010000336.1:0-9022 GCA_043777235.1 Planctomycetia bacterium | reverse complement strand
CGACCGGCTGTTGCTGTCCCGCTTGTCGCGGTTGCCACGATTCGACGAACGGTTGGCAGTGCGAGCCATGTTGCAGTCACTCTCGCCGGACGAGACGGCACGTTACATCCGGTTTCGACTGGAAGTTTCCGGCGCGCGGAAGGCGATCTTTGATGCCGAAGCTCTCGCGGAGATTGCGGAGTTGAGCGACGGAATTCCGCGTCGCATCAATCGGCTTGCCGATCTCGCTCTGCTGGTCGGCTATGCGGACGGTCGCAACAGTTTAACTGCGGCCAATGTCGCCGCAGTGTCTGATGAACTCGCGACAGTCGGAGTCGATTAGGGCCTTCGGTTCACGAAACGAAAGCCGACTACACCAGAGACTCCCTCACGACCATCATCCTTTCGCGTTGCCGTTGTTCGACGAAGGCTCGCGCTTTGGCGGCCTTCGCGCGAGCAGCGGCGGAGGCTTTCACGAGGGCCAGCACGGTTTCGGGAAGTCGCTGACAATCGTCATCCTTGTCGAAATCGAACAGCCAATCACCCAGGCCGATGTCTCGCCACATCAGGCCATTCGTGGTTTGCTCGGCCCAGCGACAGACGATCGCCGGGATGCCGTTGCCGATGCACATGATCGGTGAGTGCATCTCGTTGCCGAACAACCCCGCGCTGCGAACATAGATCGAGAGGGCCTCGCCGGTGAGCCAGTAGTCGGGCCGCCAGACGGCTCGCGGTCTCACGTCGGCGGGGAGCGGGTCGTAGAGCAACTCCTTGCCGACGGCCATCTGTGTCTGGTCTTCGGGGCAGATGAGCACCTTGAGGTCCGTCTGCCGCAGCACCTCAATGATCGCCTGCCGATGCGGTGCGTGCTCAAGCCAGTCAGAAGGACGGTTACCGGCTGCGCACTGTCCTGGAAAACTTTGTGATGTCCGAACTCTTTCAGAAACGATGAGCCACCGACCGAACTGCCAACAAGTGTTTCGAGTCGAAGGTTTCGCTCAGTAGTTCCAAGTTTAGTTCGGTATGTCTCTGCCTTTATCCCGAAGGGATTCTGTCACATAGCCCAGGGTTGCCCGCGCATGCGGGCTACCCTGGGTTGAAGAGAATGTGTTCGTCTACCCTGAAAGGGTTGCGTCATTCGCGAAATCTCGATGACGGAACCCCTTCGGGGTACATCAACCGTTTCGATTCCAAACCCAGGGTAGCTCGCTGTGCGAGCAACCCTGGGCTATGTGACACAACTCCTTCGGAGTAAAGACAGACTCAATTCCCTCGTACTTGGAACCCACTGTCACTCTCCATTTCGCCAAGCAAGGAAACAATCATGGCCCACTTCAGCAACCTGCTGCTGACGATGGCTCAGAAGATGGATGTCGCCACCGAAAATTTCGCCGAAAGCCTGACCACAGTCTCGGAGGTGCAAGCGTGATGCGTCGTGTCCACTCATTCCCGCTCTTGCTGCTGATCTTCATCGGATTGTTTGGCACCGTTTCCGCCCAAGAGAAGCCGGACTACGTTCCCAAGCCGGGCCAGTTTCCTCCACCCAGTTCGGGAACGTATTTCGCGGGTGAGCTTGTCGTTGTCGATCACGTCAATCGGCGATGTGGGCTGCGGCTCGACGGCGATGGAGACCAAGGTCGCGACGACAATTCTCCGACTCACCTGTTCGCCATGCTCCCGTATGGCAGCCTCTGGTATCACGGAGCACCGGCGGAATTGCGCGATATCCCCATCGGCACGCACCTGCATGGATATTTTTATCTGCCACCCGAAGGCGATACGACGATCCCACTCGCCGAAGGCTACTCTGCGAAATGGGTTCCCAAGCAGAACCACGCGATCTCGTTGGAGGACGACTTCAGTTTCTATGAGCGTCGCGGGCAGGCTTGGAAGCTCGTTTCGATCGAGCTGACTTACGACGCCTCAAGCCCACATTTTCCCAAGCCCGACAAACCCGGCGATCTGCGGAAGACACCGGTCACCGGCAAGCTCAAAGTGGTCTCGGCGGGCCAGACTGCGAAAGACGGACGATCGGGCGAACTGACATTGGAAATCGACCGCTCCTCCCATATCTGGAAAGGCCGCGAGTTCGCCGCTCTGGAAGATCTCGCCCCGGAACAAGACTGGGTGCAGAAGGACAACACTCGATCCGCCAAGTTTGAAAACCTCGCTCCGGATCAGGTCGTGCATGTGAACCTGACTTGGGCACCGCAGTGGGTCAACGGGCAATTCCATGTCGCCGATCTCTGGCTCGACAAAGTCAGCCGTGAAGTTGCGACGGAGCGGCAACGACAAACGCACCTCCATCACATTCGCCAGCGCTGGCCCGCCGGTTGGGTGGACCACGTCGAGCATCAAGAAGGCGGCAAAGGAATCGTGACCATCACGCTCTTCAGCGGCCTGGACCCATCGGTTTACGAACAGGCTCGCCTTCTCGCCGGAGCGATCGCCGTCGCCGAAAAGACGCGCCGCACCTGGTGGCAAGACCACGACTCTAAGTATGGCCTGATCGTCGACTTCAAAGACGACCCCAACCCACCCCCCCGGCAGCAGCGGCCTGCAACTGCGATTCCAACTCAGCGAACTGCTCGAAGGCTATCGCCCCGGCCGCATCATCCGCCTCCGCCCCCACAGCTTTTCAAACGTAAAACCACCCGCCGAAGAACGCATCAAATCGTTGGATAAACAATAGCGCAACAAGCGCGCGGTGGACTTCACTGTTCGGCAGATGGAGGTTCGATGACTCGTGGCTTGTCTCTTCCGAATTGAGCCGTTACTCAAGAAGAGGGTCTTGTGCTTCAACAATTCATCGCCGTTTTTTCAAGGAATTGTTCGATGACCAAACGATGGCTGGGATGGGTTGCGTTGCCGCTTTGGCTGG
The DNA here is from genome assembly GCA_043777235.1 of Planctomycetia bacterium. GTDB lineage: Bacteria > Planctomycetota > Planctomycetia > Planctomycetales > Planctomycetaceae > SXKJ01. Next base: position 6,162 of record JAYVQJ010000336.1, on the reverse strand, counting down.
TGGTTTCCGTGGCGGGCGCGGGCGAGTTGCCGGTTGCCAAGCCGGAAGACGTGGGGATGTCCACCGCGCGGTTGGCGAAGGTGAGCGCGGCGATGGATGGCATGGCGATGGAAAAGAAACTCGCGGGCGGACTCGTGATGATCGCTCGGCGAGGAAAGGTCGTCCATCTTCAGTCGCACGGGTTGATGGATCTCGAAGCCAACAAGCCGATGCGCGACGACACCATCGTGCGGATCTATTCGATGACCAAAGCGATCACGACGGCCGCCGCGCTGAAGTTGTACGACGAAGGAAAGCTGACGCTCGATGACCCGGTCTCGAAGCATCTGCCCGATCTGAAGGGCTGCCAGGTTCAAGGCAAGGATGGTCTTTTCGCGCCGGCGAAAGAGATGACGATTCGCGATCTCATGCAGCATACCTCCGGACTGAGTTACGGAGGTTCGGAAAATGCAGTCGCGGACAAGCTCTTCAAGGAAGCGAACATTTTGGATTTCCGGGAAGCGGGCGTTTTTGATTCCAAATCGACACTGGCGGACATGGCCAAGAAGCTCGGTCGAGTGCCACTGGCCTTCGAGCCGGGCAAGGACTGGACCTACGGTGTCTCGACCGATGTGTTGTGGGGCATGTGGTGGAAGTCGTCTCGGGCCTGCCGCTGGATGAGTTCTTTCAGCGGCAAATCTTCCAACCGCTCGACATGCACGACACGGGCTTCTTTGTCCCCGACGAGAAGCTGGAACGATTTGCGGCCAACTACACGTCGAACGGCAAGGGCAAGCTGACGCTGCTCGATGGGCCCGCCGTCAGCGCCTATCGGAAACGCCCTCCGCTGTTGTCGGGCGGCGGCGGTTTGGTCTCAACGGTTCGCGATTACATGCGGTTCTTGGTGATGGTCGCTCGCGGCGGAGAACTGGATGGAGCACGAATTCTTTCCGCCAAAACCGTGCGACTGATGACCACGAACCAACTGCCTGAGAGCGTGGGCTGGATCAAGTTCGGCGGCCAAGCTCGCGAAGGAGTTGGCTTTGGCCTGGGCTTTTCCGTGCGAGCCAAATCGTCCGCTGCGGATCCTCAAGGCCGTCTCGATGAATACGGCTGGGGCGGTGCCGCGAGCACGCACTATTGGACGTCTCCCAAGGATGACCTGATCGTTGTCACGCTGGAGCAGACAATGCCGTATTCGGCCATGACCGAATTGGCGGTGAAGGGCTTGATCTATGACGCCATCAGCGATCAATAACCATGCTCTTCTGGTCGAACGGCGGAAGGATTCCTGGCCGGTGTGCTCAGTGGCTCGCATCACACTGGATGTACCGTGAGCCGCTGATTGACTCGCGCAAACCACCAGGTTAGACGGATCACACAAATTAACTGCGCATCTGGCGACACTTTCGAGTCGGCCGCTCAATGGTTGAAGAGGAACTCGGTCGAGTTTAGCAGCGCCCAGAAGATGTCTTCGTAGGCTTGAGGGTTCTTCACTTCGGTGTCGATCAGAGCGAGAAGATTCTTGGTTTCCTTTTCGGTGGGGCGGCGGCTGAGGGCTCGGATGAAGAGTTCTTCGAGGACGGCTTCCGGGGTGGCTTGCGAGTCGATCAGGGCTTTGACTTTTCCGCCGGCGGCGAGTCGGGTGTTGACGGTGTCGCCGACTGAGAGATGCAGGGTTTGCGAAATCGTCGGGGCGGTTTTGGTTTCGCAGGCGCAGATGGTTCCTCGACTGGAACGACCGAAGGTTTTGAAGAAGTCTTCACCGTAGTCCAGGCCGGTGCTGCCGCTGCTGCGGGGGTAGTAGTCGATGGCGCGAGTTCCTTCTGGGAAGCCGCTGAAGTTTCGGCTGACTCCGGTGGCGGCGACGATGGTGTCGCTGAGGACGTCGGCTCGCAGACGCCGCAGGTATGAGTGCGAGAACTGACGGACGTCGCGTCTGTTCGATTCGTTGGGGCGTGAACTCAACTGATACGTGCGCGAGAGGCAGATGTCGCGCACCAGCGAATGCAGATCGAACTTGGACTGCACGAGATGCTGAGCGAGCGCGTCGAGCAGCGGTTCATTCGACGGCGGGTTCGTCACACGCACGTCATCGACGGGATGGACGATGCCTCGGCCCAGCATCTGCGCCCAAATGCGGTTGGCAAGGTTGTGGCTGAAGAGTTCGTTCTCCGGCGAGGTCAGCCAGGCGGCGAGAGCACGGCGCGGATCCCCTTCGGTCTTCACCGATTCGACGGCACCGATCAACTTTGCGGGGACAGGCCGTTCGTCACGCAGATGCATTGCCGGTGGAGCGGAAGGGTCGAAGTACACTCGCGTTTCACGCGGCTCGATGCCGGGCTTGCGTTTGACGCCGGTGAAAAAGCTCACGAAGCCGTAGTAGTCATCCATGTTCCAACGGTCGAACGGATGATTGTGACACTCGGCACATTGCAACTGGACGCCGAGGAAGACTTGCGAGAAGTCCGAGGCAAAGGCTTTGGGCGCGATCCGCGTGTCGTGAACGAGCATCGTGTAAAGGTTGGCCGGGCCGTTGCTGAGATTGCTGCCGGATGCCGGCACCATCTCGGCGACGAATTCATTAAGCGGGCGGCGGCTGCGCATCTGCAACCGAATCCATTCATAGAACGCATCAGCGGCTTTGATGTGCGTGGCCTGCGGCGCGTAGTTGCCGCCCATCACGCGCAGTTGCTCGCCCCACAGCGTTGTCCAGAGATCGGCGAATGCGTCGTTGTTGAGCAGTTCGTCGATCTTAATCGTGCGTTTGTCGGCGCGCGTATCGGCCATAAAGGCGCGGTATTCCTCGACCGTCGGCGGACGACCGTTGAGGTCGAGCGTCACTCGGCGCAGGAACGTCTCGTCGTCACACAAATCCGAAGGCGCGATGCGAAGCTTTTGCAGGCGATCGAAGACCAGCTCGTCGATGTAGTTGACCCCCTTCGGATTCGGCCACTGAAAGCTATCGGCTCGCGGGAGCACGATGACGCTGGCTCCGACGGAGAAGCGGCTGAAGCGAGCGAAGACGTTCGTGTCGCCGGGATCACCGGCGTTGATCTGACCGTGCTCGTCGATCGCGGCGACGCTCGCATTATTGGATGTGAACCGCGCCAGCGTCGTGACATCTCGCTTGGTTCCATCGCTCGTGAGAGCGATCACTCGCAGCGCGTCCTTGCCCGCTCCGCCGTCGAAGACGAAGCGATCTTTGACGAGCTCAATCTCAACCGTCTCCGGCACGCCGACCGCATCGTCGGGAGCCTCCGCAGCAATCCAGCGCGAGATAGTCCGATAGTATTCGCTCTTGTCGTCAAACAATTTTCCGCCGGTATGCGGCACGGCTCCGGTCGCTTTGAGAAGCAACAAACTTTGCTCCGGCACCGACGTGTTGACGCGGCGGCCAGCAATGTCGTTGACGATCCGATGAAAGTCTCCCGCCGGGTCGTAACCGAAGAGCGACAGCATGAAGCCGTCCTTGCCTCGCGCTGCGCCGTGACAACCGCCGGAGTTACAGCCCGCTCGGAAGAAGATCGGCATGATGTCCTGGCGGAAGCTCGGCGCGGCAGCGGCAACCGAGTCTTCAGCACGAGCCGCTGAAGTGATGAAGAGACTGAGGCAGAGCAACGTCAGCATGAAAGAGCGAAGCATTTTTGGAACCGAACGGTGAAAGTGTTGTTTGTGATTATTTTCCGACATCAGCCGGAACGCGCTAGCGTCCGGTTTGCGGTGGATGACTGGAACCGGACGCTAGCGCGTTCCGGCTGATTGGCGTGGCTACTCTCAAAGTCGAGGATCAATGCGGAGTGCTCCCTTACCGGTGCGTTGGACGATCTCTTGATCGCCAACGCGGAACACGACGGCGCAAGTCAGTTCGCCCGTGCGACCGAGGAGGGCGTCGTCGGTCGCTTCGATCTCGAAGGCGATCTCTTTGGTGTCTTGGGTCAACGAGGGGAGCGGCTCGATGACGCGCAGGCCGGTCGGCAGCCCGAGCAGCCGGACTTGCGCCGGGCCGGGAAGCGGGCTGTTGTGCTGCACGTTCCAGACGAACTTCTTCTTCTCGCCGCGACGGATGCTTTCCAACTTGCTGGCGAGTTCTAGGAACGGCACGGCGACGGTCAGGTCGATCATCTCGGAGGACAACGAAAAGCCGCCACCGTTGTTCGCCGTCTCGTCGAGCGTGTCGTCTTGGCCTGTGACCGCGAGTCGCCATGTACCGAGCCTTGCGTTCGGGCCAGCGGAGAGACGCAGTTCACCTTCCGTCTGGCCAGCGGCGACGATAACGGGGCCGCCTTTGTCAACACCTTCGGGGAGCCAGTTGACTTGGAACGACACCGGCCCGTCAAACCCTGACTGACGGATGATTTTCGCAGGAATCGTCACTTCGCCGCCGCGCACCAACGGTGTGCGCGGTGACGTGAGCGCGATGCTGAATGGGAGCGGATCAGTTACCGCCAGCATGAAACGATCGAGCCGCACCACGCGCCAACCATCGCCACCGGGATGACAGATGAACGGGATGTTTTGCTGCGTGATGGTTTCGAGTTTCTTCGATGTGTCGACGGGGCGAGCCTCAAACGTGATCGCGGCGCATCCCGATTTCACAGACGCATCGGCAATGAACTGCACGGGCCAGTTCGTCGCGCCGGCGGGCACACGAGCAGAAACAAGACGCACTCCCTGCGGCAGGCCATGAGCGATCAGTTCCAGCTCGCCCTGAAACTGACTCCCCTGTCCCTGTGCGAGACTGAAGACCTTCGTGAAGCAGCCGCCCTGAGGCACAGACAACATTCCCGGCGCTTCGGTTTCTCCCGAAGGCAAATAAACGAAGAGACTGTCTCGCGGCGGAGCAACCTCGACGCGATACACGCCGAGCGGCCCGCCTTGGTCGCTCGAGTCGCTCACTTCCAAGACATAGTCGCCGTCGGCAGGGCATTCCCACACAAACGACGGATCGAGAATTTCTCGCATACCGCCGCCGCTGCGGAAGACGGTGCCGAAGATGTCGTGCTCTGGCAGCTTCGAGTCTTCGACCGCAAGGACAATCGCACCCGCCTTGCCGTCGGCATCGACCGAGCGCAGCATGAGCTTGGCATCAATCGGCGAAGCGATCGAGGAGGCAAAGGTGCGGAACTGGAGCCGCTCACCTTTCTTCGCGGTGAAACGAAAACGGTCCACCTCTTCCGGTGCGGTGATGATCCCGTTGATCGCGGCAGGGAATTGAACGACCTGCGGCTCACCCCGCTTCGCGTTTTCAAAGACGTTCGGATGAGGACACGAACGCAGCGGCACTGACGACGGTGCCTCTCCGAAGTAACCGAAAGGGCCTGCTGTCGCGGGGACGGAGATCGTTTCCGAAAACTCCCCGAGCGCATCGCCGAGGAACCGAATCTGCTCATCGCGTCCGGCCTGACCTCCGGCCGGAAACGCGATCAGCGGACGTCGAAAGTTTCCGATGTGAAGGACATAAGCGGTGTCGCCGCCCGTCGCGACCGGACGCTTCACTTCGACATAGGCAACGCCGTCGCGAGGCAGCTTCACCGACAGCACCGGATCCTGAAGATGCAACATGCTGTCGTCGTTCCTGGCGAGTTCACGACCGGCGTCATCGAGAATGCGGACCATCGCATCGTTCTCCGAGTCGCCGTAATGCACGTCGCTGATCTGCGCGTGATCAACTTCGACCGACAAACGCTGTCCCGCGACGGCAGGGACTCGATACAGATCAACGTCGCCGCGCGCGGCTCCTCCGAGGCGACCTCTGACGCTGACGTTGGACGTGACCGGCATCGCTTTTTCGAGCGTGTCGTTTTCGTAGTTGCCCTTCTCGTTCTCGTCGATCACCGGGAAGGGAGTGACATGAAACGTGCCGAGGCTGGAAAGCTCAGTCGCCGAGCGAACTCGGAAGGGATGCACTCCCGCCGGGCAATCGGCATCGATCACGAACTTGCATCGCATCTGCGCTTTGATGAGGCCGCCGTGCGCCAGTCCAACCGGATATTGCAAATCCGGCAACGGCTCGATTTCAACCGCCCGAATACCGGGACCGTAGAAGACCACTTCTTCAGCCTTCGGATGAGCGAACCCACTGATCGTGACATCAACGGTCGTGCCGCGCTGCCCCGTGCGAGGCTGTGTCCGCTCGATGAAGTAACCCAGCGGCCGCGCGGCAAACGCGTCGGCAGCGAC
>JAYVQJ010000335.1:0-9023 GCA_043777235.1 Planctomycetia bacterium | reverse complement strand
GCAGGCCCGCGTGATCGAGCACGCCTATCAGCAGCGTTACGAAGACGCGCTGGCGGCACGAGCAGGTGCGTACTCGACAGCGTTGGAGACCCTGCATTCGACGCCCGGCTGGAACGATCTGAATGCGGACCAGGGGAAACGCATCGCCGCGCCGTTGGAGTCGCGGACACAACCGACATCACCCCGACCGATCCCAATTCCCGAACTGCGATCCGACATTGACGCCTGCCCCGCTCGGCTCAGCCGAGCCATCGAAGAGCTGTTGCAGCTTCAAGAGGGGGCACGGCTGGTGAAGATCAACGTCGGCTCCTATTTCAGCGGGGGCATTGATAGCGAAGACCAGCTCGACTCCGCGTTGCAGGCGCTGCGTGATGACTGCCTGCATCATTTGGGAGCGGGCAAGAAGATTTTGATTCAGTAATGGGGGGCACATCGCACGAGCGGGACAAGCGGACTCGGTTCGTCCCTCTTGTTGACCGCCGTGAAAACAAGCGGTCTTTAACAGTTGCTTGTTAAACAAAACGGCCTTTTTGTAAAACAAGAGCCGATCAAAGACCCTCTTGTTGCCATTTCGTGAAATATGGAGACGCCGTGACCAGCCCTGAAATGCGAGCCGGTCGGTATGTGACCCAGCCAACCGGGTATCGGGCCTTCATTCCTGCCGCGCTGCCGCCAGCACCTCCGATCGAAATGACGGAGAAGATGGTGCGGTTGCTGACCGATGCCGAACGGGACTTGGGCCGACTGGATGGTGTCGCCACGGTGCTGCCGAATCCTAATCTCTTCGTGGCGATGTATGTGCGGCAAGAAGCCGTACTTAGTTCGCAGATCGAGGGGACGCAAAGCACGTTGGAAGACGTGTTGCAGTTTGAACTCGATGCCAGCGGGCGGGAGCTGCCCAAGGATGTCGAGGAAGTCGTCAATTATGTGCAGGCACTCAATTTTGGGTTGGAGCGATTGCAGACCTTGCCGCTGAGTCTGCGTTTGATTCGAGAAATCCACGGTCAACTCATGAAGGGTGTGCGCGGCGGCGAGCGGACACCGGGGGAGTTCCGTCGTTCTCAGAATTGGATCGGCCCGGCCGGCTGCACGTTGGCGACGGCGACATTCGTGCCGCCCCCTGAGCATGAGATGCAGCAGTCGTTGGGCAACTTCGAGAACTTCCTGCACGATCACACTTTGCCCGCGTTGATCCACTGCGGACTCGCTCATGCTCAGTTTGAGACGATCCATCCGTTTCTGGATGGCAATGGCCGCGTGGGACGCCTGCTGGTCTCCTTTCTGCTTTGCGAACGAGGCATTCTGCATCGCCCGCTTTTGTATCTGAGTTTGTTCCTCAAAGCCCATCGCACGGAATACTACGACCGCCTGATGGCTGTCCGCTCGAACGGCGATTGGGAAGGCTGGTTGCAATTCTTTCTGCGGGGAGTGAGTGCGGTTAGTCGCTCAGCGACGGACACCGCGCGAGCCATCTTGAAGCTCCGTGAAGATCACCGGCAGTTGCTCAATGATCGGCTCGGCGGTCGTGCGGCCACCGGCATTCGATTGCTCGACAACCTGTTCGAGCAACCGATTCTCTCGGTCGCGCACGCGGCACAGCGGCTTGGACTTTCCTTCGTCACAGTCAACCGGCTGATCGAGCAATTGATCGGGTTGGGCTTGCTCCAAGAGATGACGGGATACCAGCGCAACCGCCGGTTCCGTTACGCCCCGTTGATGACGCTGTTCGACAACTTGGTGACGCCAATACCAGCGTCCGAGACGACTGCCCCCGACAACTCGTGACCAGCACCCGACAACCAATCGAGATAGACCCCGATGGACCAGACGACTCGCGGACTTTTGCAACGCGCCACTCAGGATGCTCGCCGGCTTTTGGAAGCCGAGTTTTCCGCGCAGTTGGAAGGGACATTCGACATCCTGCCCGACGGCACGATTCTGCCAGAGCCGGGTGCGCACCTGGACGATCGGCAGCAGTTTGTCCGGCACAAGATCGTCGAGGCCATCGAGCACATTCGGTTGAAGAACGCCGGCAAGACGACCGCTCAGGCAGTGGATGATTACCTGCGTGAAGCGGCCTTCACGTTTTTGAATCGGTTTGCCGCTCTCAAGATGATGGAAGCTCGCGGACTGGTGCAGCAGTGCGTCACGAAGGGAGATCAGTCGAGCGGCTTCAAGGAGTTCACGGGACTGGCTCCCGGTCTCGGAAGTCTGCCGGACAAAGGGTATCAGCTCTACCTGCAATGCCTGTTCGATGAGCTGGGGACCGAGGTCAAGACTTTGTTCGATCGCCGTGATCCCGCGTCGTTACTTTGGCCACGTCGGCAGGCATTGCTGGATCTGCTCATAGTTCTCAATCGTGACGATCTCACCGGCGTCTGGGGTGAAGACGAGACGATCGGCTGGGTGTATCAGTATTTCAATGGGCAGGAGGAACGTCGCGCCATGCGTGACGCTTCGCAGGCACCGCGCAACAGCCGCGAGTTGGCCGTCCGCAATCAGTTCTTCACCCCGCGCTATGTCGTGCAGTTTTTGACGGACAACACACTTGGTCGCATCTGGTACGAGATGCGGCGCGGCGAAACACGGTTGGTCGAGCAGTGCCAATATCTGGTCCGTCGGCCAGTGGAGATTTTTCTGGCAGAAGGCGAAGTAGTGCCGGCGCAAGAGACAAGAGGCGACCTGTCTCAAGCAGACCTGCTCCAGCAACCGGTTCACATCCCGCATCGGCCGAAGAAAGACCCGCGCGATTTGAAGGTGCTTGACCCCGCGTGTGGGTCGGGACATTTCTTGCTCTATTGCTTCGATCTGCTGCTCACGATTTACGAGGAAGCCTGGCACGACGAGCAGAGTCCTCCCATGCAGAGTGTCGTCGATCAAGCGGGAGCTTCTCCCGCGCGAACATTGCGTGAGGACTATCCCACGGTGGATGCTCTGCACTCGGCGATGCCGGAGTTGATCCTGCGACACAATCTGCATGGGATCGACATTGATGGACGTTGCGTGCAAATCGCGGCGTTGGCGTTGTGGATGCGGGCGCAGCGGGCGTGGAAAGAGTTTGGTCTCGCGGCGGCCGATCGGCCACAAGTGGCGATCAGTCGCATCGTGTGTGCGGAGCCAATGCCCGGTGAGGAACCGTTGCTGCAAGAATTCCTCAACAGTTCGCTGTCCGTCACCCCCGAAGATCGAATGCTCGGCCAATTCGTCTGCCGCGTGTTCGAGGCGATGAAGCTGGCGGGAGACGCTGGATCGCTGCTGAAGATCGAAGAAGAAATTGCCGGCGCGGTGGCTGAGGCGAAAGAGAAGTGGCTGGCTCGCCCACGACTGAAGCAGCGCAGTCTGTTTGCCGAGGGACCGCAGCTCGTGCAGCGCGAGCTGGATTTGGAGCTTGCCCGAATCACCGACACGAACTTTTGGGACGAGGCCGAAGAGCGCATCTACACCGCGCTGCGAACCTATGCCGAGCAGGCTGAACTGGGAGGCGGCTATCAACGTCGCCTGTTTGCCGGCGATGCGGCACGCGGTTTCGCCTTCATTGACCTTTGCCGTCAGCGGTACGACGTGGTCCTGATGAATCCGCCGTTCGGCGAGCCAGCCAAGCTCTCGAAGAGTTATCTCGAACGCAATTTCTCACGCACCAAGAATGATTTGTACGCCGCCTTCGTCGAGCGTGGCTTGAACCTACTCCACTCGGTTAGCCTGCTGGGGGCGATCACATCTCGAACGGGGTTCTTTCTCAGTTCATTCCAGAAATGGCGTGAAGAGATTCTGTTGAAGGAAGCCCGGCCGATGGTAATGGCCGATCTAGGCTATGGCGTGCTGGACGCGGCGATGGTCGAAACGGCCGCGTACACTTTGCAAAAGGCGTGAGTCGAGCGAACGGGCTAATTCGGAGTGCCAGCGATGATTACCGATGATCGTCAGTTGGATCAGGCGATCGAAAGTCTGAAGCTGCTGTATGGCGCTCTCGCGGCGATGCATCGGGATATTCTGCCGATCAATCCGCAGCGTTTCGCCTTGTATGCCGAAGGTCGGCAAGACGAAATCGCTTGCATTCAGTCGGAAATCGACGAGTACACGGGTCGCACCGCGTTGGCGGCCATCGGAACCGGCCACTTGAAACATTCCTCGGAATTTGTTGGTCGTCAGAACCGTTCCGAGCAGGAATCCTGAAATCCAGTCGCCTATAATCCGAAAACAATTGAGTGGCCGCAGATTTTCTCAGTGCTGCGAACCCCATCCAGGAGTCAGTCATGCCAGCTTTAATGCCTTCATCTTCGCAGTCGAGCATCTCCGGCGAGGCAATGGACGTGATGGATTGTTTTGTCGCCGGGCTGGACGACGTGGTTTATGAGCTGGCCGAGCAGATCGCTCGCAAACGCGATCCCGCTGTCGAGTCAATTCTGATCGAGGTTCCTGACGTTCAAGAAGCCGCTCGATTGGTGTTTCAAGGATTGCGTGAAGCGAGCGAGCGCGGGCAATTAGCGCGATCCTTTGAACCGGTCTTGAACGAAATGCAGGAATCCTTCCAGAGCCGCTGTGAGAAGAAATGACATGCCCAACAGCATTCCCAAGTGGCTTCGAGAAACCACGCAACTCTCCAACCAATTCCAAGAGCACTTCAAAGCCAACTTGCGCGGCGTCGCCGAGTCGTTTGCCAAGCACGAACATGCTGAGGCCGTGTTGGTCCGGCATGTCGAGGAAGCCTACGGAGCATTGGCTCGGCTGGGCCTGATCAGCCGGCGTTGGTACGAGCGAACCGAGTTTCTTTCGGGAGCTGGTGGCTTGTTGTTTGGTGGTGCGTTCGCTCTGCCCGATGTGCTGAGCGCGTTCATGGCGGAGTCAAGCTGGCGAACCGGCGCGACAATCGGTGGAATGGTCGCCATGATGGGCGTGGGCGGTTTTCTCTGCGCCGTGGGTTGGATTCGCGGAACGATTCCGCAGCCCCGCTGACGAAGGTCCGTCAAGCGCAGCGGAGCCGGTTTGAGCATGACGCACGCGACGTTTTTTCGGCTGTTGGAAGCGGAGGATAAATCCGCCGTGCTGCTCGACAGGGAATGGGTATGAAACTCCCCAATGCTGAGAACTTGATCGTTGAGCGCGAGAAGGTGGTCGATTACTTGCTCAATCCGGCGCACCGGTTGGGCTCGAGCAAGGCTCGATTTTTTCAGCAGTTTGGGTTTCGATTGGACAATTGGCAGCAGTTGGCGGATGCTCTGAGAGAACATGGGCAGACGCATTCGGTGTCAGGCCGCCGAGACACTCCGTTTGGTCCGCGTTACGAAGTGGATGGTGAGTTGAGTTCGCCGGACGGGTCGCATCCAAGGATTCGGTCGGTGTGGCAATTTGATGATGGGCAAGTCGCGCCGCGGTTGATCACGGCGCATCCCTTGGAGGCAGAGTCATGATTCGAGAACACGATTGCGTCGTGCTGAGGGAAGACGTGCTGGCGGACGGATTGCAGGCAGGCGACTTGGGCACGGTCATCCATGTGCATCAAGGTGGCGCGGGCTTCGAGGTGGAGTTCATGACGTTGACCGGAGAAACGGTCGCGATCACCACGCTGTTGCCGACGCAGATTCGCCCGATCGCGAAGCGCGAGATCGCGCATGTGCGAGAGTTGCAGTCCGCGTGATGAATGGCTGGCGGTCAGTGGTCGGTGATCAGTGGCCAGGATGAAAGCTGATCGCTCACCCCTAACCCCCAATCCCTAACCACTACTCATGCCGCACGCGACGTTTTTTCGGCTGTTGGAAGCGGAGGACAAATCCGCCGCGCTGCTCGACGCCCTCCACCAACCCCACTCACCCGCCGCCCGACTCCGATTCCTCGTCGATCCCAACAGCTTCGCCAGCGTCCCCAGATCGCCCTTCGCGTATTGGGTCAGCGAGCAATTGCGGCGGCGATTTCGCGAGCTGCCTCCGTTCGAGTCCGACGGTCGCGCAGCAACGGTTGGAGCATCGACGAAGAACGATGCCCAATACACGCGGCAATGGTGGGAGGTTGCGTCTGCAATGGTGGGACGGAACCGCAATGAAACGGCCTTGTTGCGGTGGGTATCCTTTACGAAAGGCGGTAGTTTCTCGCGGTTCTATGCCGATGTCAGTGCGGTCGTCGATTGGCATTGCGACGGTTATCAATTGAAAACCGACATCAGTGAGTATCGCGGGTCGCGCGGTTGGGGGTATCAATGGAGTGCCGCGCTAAACGGTCATTCGCACTATTTTCGGGCAGGACTTACCTGGCCGCTTCGAGGCATGACATTCTCCGCACAAGCAGTTCCAGCCGGGTGCATCTTTAGCGTTGCAGGCAAGATGGCGTTCGTTCCCGATGACAATCCAACGTCTTGGTTAGCATTATTCAATTCGCAGATATTCGATCGCTTCATCGCTTTTTTTGCCGGCAAAGTGGGCGGAGTCCAATACGAAGCCGGTCTGATTGCCAACGTGCCGGTACCGCACATTTGCGTATCCGATGATCGATTCCTGCATGAAGATTCACGCCGCGCGTGGTCATTGAAGCGGTCGCTCGATACGCGGAATGAGACGTCGCACGCCTTCACGTTGCCGGCGGTGTTGCAGGGGACGGGAGAGACGCTCGACGCGCGCTGCGCGGCTTGGGCACGGCGAGTGCAAATCGTCGAAGCAGAACTGGCGGCGATTCAAGCCGAGATCGACGAACGCTGCTTTGACCTCTACGGCATCGACGAGTCCGACCGCCGCGCCATCCGCGAAGGTTTTTCGTCTGCGTCTGCGTCCTCGTCCGTCACCGACGCCGCCACGGACGAAGAGGACTCGGACGAGACCGACACGGACGACGAAGCCGCCACCGACTCGACCGCCGATGCCGCCAGCCTCGTGGCCGAGCTCCTCTCCTGGACCGTCGGCGTCACCTTCGGCCGCTTCGACATTCGCCTCGCCACCGGCGAACGAAAAATCCCCGTCGAACCAGAACCGTTCGATCCGCTGCCCGTCTGCTCTCCCGGAATGCTCACCGGCGATGATGGGTTGCCGATCACCGAAAGTAGGATGGGCACTCTTGCCCGTCCGTGTCTTTCTTCCGATGGGTCGGGCAAGAGTGCCCAACCTACGGACATTTTCGCCGCCATCCCCTGGAACGGCTTGCTCGTCGATGACCCCGGCCATCCGCTCGACATTGAGGCTCGCGTCCAACAGGTCTTGGACGTTCTTTGGCCAGAACGCCGGGAAGCCCGCGAACACGAAGCGTGCGAGCTGCTCGGCGTGAAGACCTTGCGCGAGTCTTTCGGCAAGTCGCCGCTCTTCTTCGCCGACCACTTGAAACGCTACTCGAAGAGCCGCCGCCAAGCTCCGATCTATTGGCCGCTCGCTTCCGCGAACGGCGGCTACACCATTTGGTGTTACTACCATCGCTTCCGCCGCGACACGCTCTCGCTCGCCCTCGGAGACTTCGCCAAACCGAAACTTCGTCACGAACAAAAGCAGCTCGACGACCTCCGCGCCGAAGCTGGACCACAACCGACGCGCAGCCAGCGTGAAGAAATCGAAGCCCAAGAAACGCTTGTCAGCGAACTCTCCGGCTTCGTTGAGGAACTTGCTCGCGTCGCGCCGCTCTGGAATCCCGACCTCAACGACGGCGTCATCATCAACTACGCCCCGCTCTGGCGGATGATCGGCCACACGCCTTGGCGCAAGGCCGTCAAAGAATGCTGGGACACGCTCTGCGCCGGTGACTACGACTGGGCACACCTCGCCATGCACCTCTGGCCGGAACGAGTCGTCCCCAAGTGCCAATCCGACGCCAGCCTGGCCATCGCGCATGGACTCGATGAAGTCTTCTGGGAAAAAGATAACCGCGATCGGCTTGTCAAGAAGTCACCACCCTCCGGCGGCTGGCAACCCGTCATCGACCAACTCGTCACCGCACGCACCAGCTCCGCCGTGAAAGCCGCGCTCGATAGCTTGCTCAACGCCCCATCCCTCATCGGAGCCGGCCGAGGCCGACGTGGATCACGCTCAGACACCAGCCCTCGCAGAACTCGCGCGTCCAGTTCTGAAGTCACGACCAACGACGTCACGCCAACACGATCGCGCACTCGCACCGCAGCTCCGATCACCGACACCGAAACACTCGCCGCCATCAAGAACGCCATCGCCTCCCACCCCGAAGGGATGAGCAAGTCCGACGCCCTCACCACCACCGGCCTCAGCGAAGCCCGCTGGATCGCCGCCATCAAAACACTCCTCGAACAAGGCACCATCACCAAGACCGGCGAACGCCGAGCAACCCGCTATCATCTGGCCGAAGGAGGACACGATGCTTAGAGAATTGAAACTGTCCGGCGTTGGCCCGGCTCCGAAAATGGAAATCGAACTGCGCCCACGCATCAACTTCCTGACCGGCGATAACGGATTGGGAAAGACTTTTTTGCTGGAGATTGCTTGGTGGGTTTTGACTCGCACTTGGGCTCGAATGCCAATTCTGCCACCTTCACCGAAGGCGGGGCGCAAACCCAAAACACAGCCGGCACCGACCATTGAATTCCGTTATCAAACGGCGGGGAAAAAGACGGTCCAGTATCAAAGTGCCTACTCGCGCGAGAAACAGCTCTGGCCTGTGAAGCCGGGACGTCCGCCGATTCCCGGACTGGTGATCTTCGCCCAAGTGGATGGCAGTTTCTCTGTCTGGGATCCTGCGCGGAATTACTGGCGCGACACCGATGGTGAAGACGTCCAACGACCACCAGCGTTCCTCTTCACTCCCGATTTTGTTTGGGATGGAACACCAATTGGTCACGATTGGCCGTGCAACGGACTCATCCGTGACTGGGCCACCTGGCAGAGAGAAAAGGGTGATGCGTTTCTTCAATTAACCCACGTCCTCAAAGAGCTGTCCCCATCTCCGACGGAGCCACTGCAACCGGGGCCATTGACCCGGGTCAGCATTGATGATTTGCGCGATCATCCGACACTCTCTTTGCCTTACCAACAGGACGTGCCGCTGGTGGCTTCTTCGGCTGGAATGAGGCGGATAGTCGCTTTGGC
>JAYVQJ010000334.1:0-2336 GCA_043777235.1 Planctomycetia bacterium | reverse complement strand
CGACTCAACTGCAAGGCAACTGATCGGCAAGAACGATGATGCTTCCCAACGAACAATCAACTCGCCGTGAAATGCTGCTTCGCGCTGGTGCAGGTTTCGGCGCAATCCCGTTGTCGTGGCTGCTGCAATCGGTGAGCGCGGCCGATGTCGAGAACTCTCCCGCGTCCGCTCATTCGGTGAAGATGCCGCATCGGTTTGGGCGGGCCAAGTCCGTGATTTTTCTCTTTATGGAAGGTGGTCCTAGTGCCATCGACCTGTTCGATCCAAAACCGAAGCTCAATGAGTTGGCGGGGCAAAAGCTGCCGGCGAGTTTTAAGCCGGTGATTTTGTCGATGGGGGAGGTGGATGCTCCGCTGTTTCCGTCGAAGCGGAAGTGGGCTCAGTACGGCGAGAGCGGGTTGTGGGTCAGCGATTGGTTGCCTCACACGGCCGAGTGCGTGGATGACATTGCCGTGGTGCGGTCGTGTTGGACGAACGGCATCAATCATTCGGGGGGCATGTGCCAGATGAACACCGGCGTGACGATCGCCGGGCGGCCGTCGTTGGGAGCGTGGGTCAGCTACGGCTTGGGGACCGAGAATCAGAACATGCCGGCGTTCGTCGTGCTGCAAGACGGCAAGGACGAGGTCGTCAATGGGCCGCGCAATTGGGGATCGGGCTTCATGCCGGCGGTCTATCAGGGAGTGCGGCTGCAAAGCGGCAAGACGCCGATCCCGAACCTCGACAACCCCGATGGCGTGAACTCGGAGCAGCAGCGCGGCAAGCTCGATTTCCTCACGCAGCTCAACCGGCAACACGCCGCCAGCCGGCCGCAACAGACGGAACTGGACGCTCGCATTCAGGCGTATGAGTTGGCGTTTCGGATGCAGGCGTCCGCTCCGGAAGCGGTCGATCTGTCGCAAGAGACCGCCGACACGCAATCGCTGTACGGCATCGACCAGAAAGAGACCGAGGCGTTCGGCCGCATGTGTCTGCTGTCTCGGCGGCTGGTCGAGCGGGGCGTCCGCTTCGTGCAGTTGTATTCCGGCAGCGGCAGCAAGTGGGACGCTCACAAAGGCATCGAAGCGAATCACTCCAAGCTGTGCCGCGCGACCGATCAACCGATCGCCGGCTTGCTGCGCGATCTGAAGCAACGCGGGCTGCTCGACGAAACGCTGGTGATCTGGGGCGGCGAGTTCGGACGCACTCCGATGAGCGAACAAGGAGACGGCCGCGACCACAACCCCTACGGCTTCACGATGTGGTTCGCCGGCGGTGGAGTCTGCGGCGGCCAAACGATCGGCACCACCGACGAGATCGGCCTACACGCCGTTGAAGATCGTCTCCACGTCCACGACCTGCACGCGACGGTGCTGGCGTCGATGGGCGTCGATCACATGGAGCTGGTCTACAAGCACAAAGGCCGCCCCGAACGCGCGACGCTCAACGAAGGCATCGCCTGCAAGAAGCTGTTCGGGTAGAACGCCAAGCAGAATGCAATTCAACGCAAAGACGCGAAGGCGCAAAGAGGCAATGCAACGAGATGCCGATCTTTGCGCCTTCGCGTCTTTGTGTTGAAAATCTCCTGCCTCCTTTGATTGATGTTTATGCCCACCGTTTCGCGCGATGAACTCGCTGAGAAGTATCTCGCTCAATTGCCGTACACGCCGTACCCGGTTCAAGAAGAGGCGTTGCTGTCGTGGTTCACGGCTGAGCGAGGCGTGTTGGTGTGTGCTCCGACGGGGACCGGTAAGACGTTGATCGCCGAGGCGGCGCTGTTTGAGGCTCTGCACACGGGGACGGTCGCGTATTACACGACTCCGCTGATCGCACTGACCGAGCAGAAGTTTCGCGAGATGCAAGCGGCCGCCGTGCGCTGGGGGTTCAAAGCGGATGATGTCGGACTCGTGACGGGTAATCGCAAGGTCAACACGGATGCGCGGGTGCTGGTTGTTGTCGCGGAGATTCTGCTCAACCGATTGTTGCACGCCGAGGCGTTTGATTTCACCAATGTTTCGGCCGTCGTAATGGATGAGTTTCACAGCTTCGCTGATCCGGAACGGGGCGTTGTGTGGGAGCTGTCGCTCGGCCTATTGCCGAAGCATGTGCGGTTGCTGCTGCTGAGCGCGACGGTCGGCAACGCGGTGGACTTCACGATGTGGATGCAGCGGGCTCACGGCCGGTTGGTCGATCTCGTGCAGGGGACCGATCGCCGCGTGCCGCTGAGTTATCAATGGGTGCCGGACCTGTTGCTCAGCGAGCATCTCGAATGGATGGCAAACGGCGATGATGAATCGCGGCACACGCCGGCGCTCGTGTTCTGCTTCAATCGCGATGAATGCTGGGAGGTCGCCGAG
>JAYVQJ010000333.1:0-9042 GCA_043777235.1 Planctomycetia bacterium | reverse complement strand
GTCGAGGCAAAGATTCGGTTTAGCAAAACTCACGATCTGGAACGATTGCTCGATTTGATTCTGCCGCGCGAACCGCTGTGGGAGCCATTTCGCCCGATCCTGATCGACCTGAGTAACTTTGCCGTCACCTTCCGCTATCCCGGCGAATCCGCAACTCGTGAACGAGCCAAGACCGCAGTCGCCGATGCGAAAGCCATCCGCCAGCGCCTTCGCGAATCCTTGGGACTGCATGAATGAAAACGCAAAGACCAAGGGCGAAGCCCTTGAATGTGCATAGCCCCGGGTGCAACCCGGGGACCGAATCCACGCCGATCGGTCCAACCGCACAGCGGTTGAATGAATCGTCGGCGAATCATCCCCACGCATCCGGTCGAATGTCGTCGCGCGATTCCCGTTCAACCGCTTCGCGGTTGTGGATGGCGCGGGCCACCTGTCTCCGGGTTTCACCCGGAGCTATGCACATGGCAGCCCTTCGGGCTGCACGAACACGCGCGGAGGCCAACCACACGGACACGCGCGGAGATCGACCGACGAGAATTCACAGAATCGCCATCGTCGCCACCCCAAGACCCCACACCAGGAACACACCGTGTTCCCCAAGGCTGAAGGCCTTGAATGTGCATAGCTCCGGGTGCAACCCGGAGAAACGATCCGCATCCGTCCGTCCAACCGCGAAGCGGTTGAATGTTCCTGCAACGGACAATCGCGTCGCGCCAGGTCGAATATCGTCGCACGAATGCCATTCAACCGCTTCGCGGTTGTGGGGTCTGGACATCACCTGTCTCCGGGTTGCACCCGGAGCTATGCACATGGCAGCCCTTCGGGCTACACGGACACGCTCGAAGGTTGCCGCGTGAGCACAAGAACCGTCCAACTTGGCGACATCTTGAAAGTTGATCGCACTGCGGCATCAGAGGATGAGTGCGCTCGACTTCCGTATGTTGGCTTGGAACACGTCGAAAAGGATGTCGGGAACTTCACGTCCGATTTCCGACGCCAACCGGAAGCGTTGCTCGCGACGAAATTTCGCTTTACGCCAAGGCATGTTCTTTACGGCAAACTGCGGCCGTATTTGAACAAAGTTGTTTTGCCGGACTTCGATGGTGTTTGCACGACCGAGATTCTTCCTCTGCTTCCAGACGAAAGCAAACTGGCTCGTGGCTACCTGTTTGCGCTCCTGCTTTCATCTGGTTTCGTGAGTTGGGCAACTCAACGAGTCTCGGGCGCAAATCTTCCACGTCTCGATCCGGGATTGCTGGAAGAATTCGAGATCACACTGCCGTCGTTGTCGGAGCAGCGGCGGATTGCGGGGGTGTTGGAGCAGGCGGATCGGCTCCGCCGCACCCGCCGCTACGCCCTCGAACTCAGCGACTCCTTCCTCCCCGCCGCCTTCCGACAACTCTTCGGCGATCCGCTCTCAGCGACACGCCGCTTTCCTGTCTGCGAGTTGGGCGAGGTCACCAAGTTCATTGACTATCGTGGAATCGCACCGAACAAGGTCGAACGCGGCGTGCGCCTCGTGACCGCAAGAAATGTGAAGCGTGGAACCTTTGACATTGAACCTCAGGAGTTCATTCCGACCGAAGAGTACGAGTCGTGGATGACACGAGGGATGCCAAAGCCTGGGGATGTTCTCTTCACGACCGAAGGGCACACGCTTGGCAGTGCCGCACAACTTCCCGTGTTTGAAAAGATCGCTTTGGCGCAAAGACTCATCGCACTCCAGCCACGCGAGAAGCTCGGCTCTGAATTCTTGCTGCACCTGATCCTCTCCGGCTGGTTTCAATCCGAAGTCGGGAAACGCTCAACAGGCAGTGCGGCGCGTGGAATCAGCTCGAAACAACTCGGCGAAATCCCAATTCCACTCCCACCCCTCGCGCTGCAACAGCAGTTCGCGTCGCTGGTGGCTCGTCACGAGCGGCTGCGGGCGGTGCAGCGGGAGGCGTTGCGGCAGGCCGAGCATCTCTTCCAGTCGCTCCTGCACCGCGCCTTCACAAAGTAGCCGTCATCGCTCCGCGTGACGAGCCTTTCGGAGTTGAGCGACGAACACTCGCAAACCTCCGAATCAAGCAGCCCGCTCGATGAAGGGCGACCAATCACCTTCGAGAGTCTGTTGACGAAGGCTCATCACGCGGAGCGATGATGGCTACATGGCTGCAACAACAGTTCGTGTCGCTCGGCGCGATCAAGCGGCGATGGTGGCGGCCATTTTGGTTCGAGCGACCAGCACGTCCGATTCGAGATGCTCGACGTCGTAGCCGAAGTCCGACAGACGTTGCAGGCAGGCACGATCCAAGTCAGCGCCGTGAGTCGACAGGACCAGCGTCGGATGATGCCGTCGCAGTAATCGTTCGGCTCCCTTGAGCACGAGTAGCTCGGCACCTTCGACGTCGATTTTCAGAAACTGTGGGATCGGGAGTTCTCCGGATTCGACCATCTCGTCCAACGATCGAACTTGGACTTCGAAGGAACCTTCGTTGGCGAGGTGCCCGACTCCGGTGCCGTGCGAGTCATCGAACCGCGCGATCGACGAGCCCTCGCCGACGCAATTCGTCAGGATGCGCACGTTGTCGCAATCGTTCAATTTCAGATGTCGCCGCAGATACTTGAGGTTGGCGGGGAGCGGCTCGAACGCGATCACTTGGCCGCTTGGGCCGGCGAGGACCGACGACAGGACGGTGTAGTAGCCGACGTGTGCTCCGATATCGAACACGACGTGGCCGGGTTGGATCAGTCGTTGAAACGCCGCTGACTGAATTGGTTCGTAAGTTCCTTTCACGAATCGACTGCCGCTGGCAATCACCCAGCGCCGGCCTTGCAACGCACCCGCACGAATCCGCGCGGTGAAGGGACTGAGCAGAGTCTTCATCAGGTACTTGAATCGCATGGCAGTCCTTTGCGGCGGCGTGATTGAGAAAGATTGAGCCGCGTCTTCGACTCAGAGGCTCTCCGAAAACAAACCCAACAAATCAGCCGGAACGCGCTAGCGTCCGGTTCGGAGCGACCTTGAAAACCGGACGCTAGCGCGTTCCGGCTAATGAACTCATCGTCACAAATCGCGGTTTTCTTTTTGGATAGTCTCTAAGTCGACCCGCAGAGAAAAGTAGGCGAGTCACTCCGTGACTCGAAGATTCCAGTCACGGAGTGACTGGTCTACTTTTTCTGCGGCCAATTTTGAAACGGCCTACTTTTCTCTGCGGGCCTACTTCGATGCTGATCATTCTTTGGGAACTTCTTGTTACGAACCAGAGCCCAAACACGATCTCCGGAACCATTGTCGATTTCGTCGAAGCCGCCGTCTCTGTTCAATTTGAAAACCAGCAAGTGCTACGGATCACTGCTCATCGCAATCTGTTTCGTCTGCGTTGCTGCGAATGATCTGAGACAATCGCTCTGTGTCCATCAACGTTCCTTTGTGAAAATCAAACTTACGGCGTTCGTCGGATCACACGGTGAAAGTGTAATTCGACTTCGCGGTCCACGACGCGGCGGATGCCTTCGACGAGACAGGACGGTTCGTGGTCGCTCTCCCCTTGGCGTTTGATCGCATCGAGCGGAGTTCCTGGCGTCACGGTGAACGTGCTCTGGTGGATGATCTGATTGCCGGCGTCGAGTTCGGGAACGATGAAATGAATCGTCGCTCCGAACGTCAGCATGTTGCGAGCGTACGCATCCTCATACGGATGGAAGCCAGGAAACGGCGGCAGCAGGCCGTGATGCAGATTGACGATCCGGCCACCGGCGAATCGCCAGCAAGTGCTCGGCGGCAGGATGCGCATGTAACGAGCCAGCAGGATGTAATCGACGTCGTATTGGTCGAAGAGTTCGACCATGCGAGCGTTGTCTGGATTCCCTTTCGCGTCGCCGACATCGTGCCAGTCGACACCGAATTGCTCGGCGACACCACGACACGCGGATCGGTTCCCGATCATCACAGCCGGAATCGCCTTCAGTCGCCCGTCGCGAATGGATCGCAAAACGGCAAGAGCTGGTTCGGGGCGGTACGTCGCGCAGATCGCCAGTCGCGGCGGTCGAGCGTGTTCGTCGCGCGACCACGTCCGAATCGACAAGCCCTTCATCTCGCCGATTTGATTCATGCGTGTCCGCAGCGTCGAGATTGGCTCTTGATCGGCGGGCCAATCCACGCGAGTGAACATCGCGAAGAGTTTTTCGGTGTCGTGGTCGTACATCTGAATTTCATGGATGTTCGCCCCGGCTGACGCGAGGTAGTGAATGATCGGATCGGCCAGTCCGCGATTGTCCGGGCCGACGGCGGTGATTGTGACGTGCATGAGCAGATTCCTTTCGCTGCGAGTGAGTCGGAAGGATGATTGCCGCCGTCAGATTTGCCAACCTTGGAGTGCTGCGGCTCGACGCAGCCCTCCATTCAAGCACCAAGAAGCTTGCTGACTTCTCAAGACAAACGAACTGAGAGTTGGTATCCCGTCGGACGATTGTCTGGTTCAACGGGACTCTTGGTGGGATTGAGTTCGACAAGATTCTTAGCGCCATTGTGGTTCATCCCAAAGGGATGGCAGAAAGTAGCCGGGGGTCGAAACGCAGTGGAGACCCCCGGAATGCAAGCGGTGGTGACTCGCATCCTGAAGGGATGCCAGAAAGTCCGCGTGACTTTCGGCGCTTCTGGCATCCCTTCGGGATGCGTTTGAAATGGGATCGCCATCCGGGGGTCTTCGCTCCGCTTCGACCCCCGGCTACTCTCTGCCATCCCGTCGGGATGAAGCGCAAAACTTTGAATCGTCGCCTCAATCCTCGGACACCCCAACGTTCTCGATGAGCCGTTTTTCTCACCGTCGAACCTCAACCGATCTTGAATGGAGGGCGGTGTCGAACCACCGCACTCCAGGGAGATGCCTCATGTTGAACGAGCAACTTTTTCATCTCAACGGTTTGGATCTGAATTTCGCAACCGGGCCACGCAACGGGCCGGCGATCGTTTTCTTTCACGGCGTCACACGCCGCTGGCAGAGTTTCGTGCCGCTGATTCCGGCGCTGAGCACACGTTGGCACATCCACGCGCTGGATCATCGCGGACACGGACAGTCGTCGCGGGCCAAGTTCGGATACCTCGTGCGCGATTACGTCCACGACGCAGTCGCCTTCGTGCAG
The DNA here is from genome assembly GCA_043777235.1 of Planctomycetia bacterium. GTDB lineage: Bacteria > Planctomycetota > Planctomycetia > Planctomycetales > Planctomycetaceae > SXKJ01. Next base: position 3,915 of record JAYVQJ010000333.1, on the reverse strand, counting down.
CAACAAGTGCAAGGACCGGTTGTTTTGTACGGTCACTCGCTGGGGGCGATGGTCGCGGCCGGTGTCGCGGCGGAACTGCCGCAGCAGGTGCAGGGTGCGATCCTCGAAGACCCGCCGTTCGAGACGATGGGACCACGGATCAGTCAGTCGGCTTTGTTGAGTTACTTCGCGGGAGTCCAACCGTTTGCGGAGTCGACACTGCCGGTCGGTGCGCTTGCTCGGCAATTGGCCGAGATTCCGTTGACGACTCCGGGAAAGGCCGGCTCGATTCGCTTGGGAGATACGCGAGACATGGCGTCGCTGCGATTCACGGCGCGATGTCTCAAGCAGCTTCATCGCGACGTCCTCTCGCCGATTGTGGCGGGGCGTTGGCTCGAAGGATTCGATTGGGGAGCCGTCTCAGCGAAGATCGCGTGCCCGGTCTTGCTGATGCAAGCGGACCAGTCTGTTGGCGGCATGTTGACCGACGACGATGCGGCCGAGGCCGAACGTCTGATGCCCGATTGCATCCGCGTTCGGCTGCCGAAAGTTGGGCACCTGATTCACTGGCTGCAAACCGACACCTGCCTCCGCTTAGTCAACAGCTTTTTGGAATCGCTGGAGACTCGCTGAGCCGAGTCGCGGCGCACCTCGAAAACGGACCTCGCGTCACTTGTGGCGCGGGCGTCTCGCCAGCAACATCCTGACTTCGCGGATGAGACTGTCCTGAGAACTCCTCCGAACAATGCGCCGAAGCGAGACGGACCTTGAGCACGAAATGGATCACCTGGAATGAGCTGCCGTGGGTCGCTCGCGGCGAGACGGGGACTGCGGTGCAGTTGTGCGATCGCCTGATCCAAACGTCGCTGACGAGTGACTCGCCGGCCGTATTGTTGCAGTCGCAGTTGCCGGAGCTTGCCACCGAATTTCCCGCGCAATGGGTCGGCGTGTGGAAGCGAACTCCGCAGTGGGAACTTGTCGCCGAACACGGGCGGCACACGTGGCCGCAACCGCCGCTGCGATTCTTCGACGAGGTCGTCGAACGCGAGTCCTGTGGCTTTCTCTCTGCCGCCGCAGACTTGGATGGTTGGTCGCTCATCGGGCTGCCACTGCCAGCGTCATCCGACGGGCATCCGAGAATTCTCGCCCTCGCCGGACGAAGGCTCACGGCCGATGAACAGCCGCTGGTTCTGTCGGTCGGACGAGTTCTCGGTTACGGGCTGTCGCTCTCCGAGCGGTTATCACAACACGCTCGGCGAGCAGACAAGTTGCGGAACATGCTCGCGGTCGCGGCGACGTTCGCCGGAGCACCGGACACGACGACGCTGCTCGAAGCGATCGCTCAAGCGGCGACGAAACTGCTCGACTGCGATCGGGCCAGCATCTTCATTTGGGATCGCGACCGGCATGAGGTCGTGGCTTGCCCTGCGCTCGGCGTCGAAGGAGGCTCGCTGCGGATTCCTGACAACATCGGCATCGTGGGGCAGGTCATCCATGCCGGGGACTCGATTCGAGTCGATGAAGCGTACGCCGATCCGCGCTTCGGAAAGGCCGTCGATAAAGCAACCGGCTACCGCACGAAAACGCTGCTCGCAGTTCCGCTGCTCGATGCTGACGGCAAGCGGATCGGAGCGTTCGAAGGGATCAACAAGAATCGCGGCCTGTTCGACGCGGACGACGAGGAGTCGTTGACTCAGCTCGGCATTCAAGCCGCCGTCGCGCTCGCCAGCACGCGCGAGCGGGAAAACTTGCTCCGCAGTCATCAACAAATGACCGAGCAAGCCGCGTCGCAAATTCAGATCATCGGCAGCAGCGGCGCGATGCAGCAATTGCGAGCGACCGTGCAGCGGCTCGCACAGACCGATCTTCCCGTGCTGATTCTCGGCGACAGCGGCACTGGAAAAGAGGTCTTCGCTCAAGCGTTGCACTATCACGGCACGCGAGCGAAGCAGCCCTTCATCGCCGTCAACTGCGCGGCGTTGACTGAGACGCTGCTCGAAAGCGAATTGTTCGGACACGAGAAGGGAGCCTTCACCGACGCTCACACGGCGCGGCAAGGGAAGTTCGAGTTGGCCGACGGCGGCACAATCTTTCTCGATGAAATCGGCGACATGAGTCCCAACGGCCAAGCCAAGCTGCTGCGTGTCCTCGAACAGAAAATCATCACACGTGTCGGCGGCTCGCAAGTCATCCCGATCAACGTGCGCGTCATCGCGGCGACGAACGCGAAGCTTGCGCAGCTCGTTCGCGAGAAGCGATTCCGCGAAGACCTGTATTACCGGCTGAGCGTCGTCACGATGGATTTGCCGCCGCTGCGCGACCGCTCGGATGATGTGATTCCGCTGGCGGAGTTCTTCCTCGAAAAGTTCAGCCAACAAGCCAAGCGTCCGGGACTCAGCCTTTCAGCCGAGGCGAAGAAGCGTCTGCAAGCTCACGGCTGGCCCGGCAACGTTCGCGAGCTTCGCAATTTGATGGAACGAGTGGCGTTTCTCGCCGCCGGACCGGCGGTCCAGGCCGACGACATCGCCTTCATTTTGACGCCGGTCGGCGACACGTTCCCCGACAACGCCTCCGATTTCGGACTGGCGGAAGCGACGATCAAGTTCCAACAGGAATACATCCGCCGCGCGATCAAACGGGTCAAAGGAAACATGTCCGAGGCCGCGCGGCTTCTCGGTCTGCATCGCACGAACCTGTACCGCAAGATGTCGCAACTCGGCATGCAGGAGGGCCGGCTCGACATTCTCAGCGATTCCAACAAATGATTCGGAGCAACTTCATGGACCCCGTTGATCTGCTCAAAGACTTGGTGGCGATTCCCAGCGTGAACCCGATGGGCCGAAATTTGTCTGGCCGAGAATTCCTCGAAGGCCGCGTCAGCGATTACCTCGAAGACGTCTTTCGGAAGCTCGGAGTGAGGTATCAACGGATCGAAGTCGCTCCCGGTCGAGCCAATGTGATCGCGCGGCTCGATTCGCCGAACGCGAAGGCGACCGTGCTGCTGGACGCTCACCAAGACACCGTCCCGACCGACGGCTTCCCCGATCCATTCAATCCAGTGATTCGCGACGGCAAGCTCTTCGGCCGAGGTAGTTGCGATGTGAAGGGGGGCATGGCCGCGATGCTCTCGGCGTTCGCTCGGCTGGTGCGTGAGAAGCCGGCCGGAGCGGCGAATGTCATCCTGTCATGCACCTGCGACGAAGAATCGACGTCGTTGGGAGTCAATGATCTGACGACGCTGTGGACCGATCCGAAGCGAGCCGGCTCGATCATCGACCGGCAACCGGACATCGCAATCGTTGCCGAGCCGACGCAGCTCGACGTCGTGGTCGCGCATCGCGGAGCGACGCGCTGGAAGATTCGGACCACAGGCCGAGCGTGTCACAGCTCCGCGCCGCACGAAGGAATCAACGCGATCTACAAAATGGGTCGCGTGCTGACGGCTCTGGAAGAATTCGCCACCAAGCTGACGACGATGATTCCCGCGCATCCACTGTGTGGCCCAGCAACACTCAGCGTCGGCCGCATCACCGGCGGCATCAGCGTCAACACGGTTCCCGACATCTGCGAAATCGAAATCGACCGCCGAGTCATCCCCGGTGAAGATGGCTGGGACGCCATCAAACAAGTCAAAGAGCACTTCGCCTCGCGATTGGATTTCGAGGTCGAACACCTGCCGCCGTGGCTGGTCGGTGTTTCGCTGTCCGATGAACACAACGGCCCGCTCGGCAATCGGTTGCTTGATGTCATCTCGAAGATTGCCGGCCCGCACAAAAAAGTCGGTGTCCCTTACGGCACTCACGCATCGCGCATCGCTTCAGCCGGAGTCCCTTCGGTCGTCTTCGGCCCCGGCAACATTGCTCAAGCACACACGGTCAACGAATGGATCGACCTCAATCAACTGCGTCAGGCGGCCGAGGTCTATTTCGCGTTCTG
>JAYVQJ010000332.1:0-2346 GCA_043777235.1 Planctomycetia bacterium | reverse complement strand
GGCGCGAAGCCGCGGAGGACAGGAAAAACTTCGCGGCTTCGCGCCTTCGCGTGAGTATCCGGCCTCTCGATCATTTCTCCAGCGCGTGAAACAACCGGCCGATCTCGTCTTCAACTTCCTGTTCGCTTTCGACCGTCGCTGCGACTTCTTCGCGCAGTAATTCGCGATATCGTTTTCGCAGCCGATGAGCCGCCTGCCGCACGGCCTCTTCGGTCATCGACAACTCCGCCGCAACCAATGCGTAATCGACGACGGCCCGTCCGCCAGTCAGCGTCTCTTTGAGCCATTCAAACTGCCGCGATTTGTTGGACGACTTGAACTCGTCCTGCAAGCGGTTCACGACGTTGTCCAACAACGTCAGCGCCCATTGACGTTCAAACTCTCGCTCTGGCGTGTCGGTATGAGCCGGCTCCAACGAGAGGCGTGACTCACCGACTTCCCAATCGAGCGACAATCGCTCGCGACCACCGCCACGCTTCTGAGCATTCGCGCGGTCCCACTCGTTCGCCAAAAAGTTTTTCAGCGAGGTCAATAAGAAGCTCCGAAACCGCCCCCGCTCCGGCGACGCTGCGGCCAGTGAGTTCTTCTCCAACAACCGCAGAAAAAATTCTTGCGTGAGGTCTTGAGCTTCTTGGATCGTGACCACTCGTCGCCGCGCGAAGGCATACAGCGGAAACCAATACCGTCGGCAGAGTGCATCCAATGCGGACCGCGCCGCCGAGTCATCCGGCTGAACCGCTCGCAGCACGAGACTCCACTGCGTCGTCGCAAAGCTGTGTTGTTCGGAGGAGACACCCATTGTCGGCACGGCTTTCGATTCTCTTCGGGGACAACCCATTTTCTGGTGAGAGCAATTCTCTTGAACGCCGATCACGATATCATCTCGCCCGCCGATTCGCTGTTTCGTGCTGCTGTGGAGATGGCTTGTGCTCACGATTCCTTGCCAGACAAACGCATCAAATCACCGTCTCAGCCGCCGCGAACTGTTGCGTGTCGGCGGACTGGGACTCGGCGGCCTGACGCTTGCAGACCTGTTGCGACACGAAGCGAATGCCACGACCGAAGCCCGCCGGCCGAAGTCTCTGATTTATGTCGTTTTGGATGGTGGGCCTTCGCATTTGGACATGTGGGATTTGAAGCCGCAAGCACCGAGCGAGTATCGCGGGCCGTTCTCACCCATCGCGACGAAGTTGCCCGGCGTGCAGATCTGCGAGCACATGCCGTTGCAAGCCGCGATGATGGATCGCACCGCGTTGGTGCGCGGCATTCGCTCGGTCGAGAACGATCACTATCTCAGCGAGGTCTACACGGGACTGCCTCGATCAGCCGGCAAGCGGCCGGCGTTCGGATCGGTCGTCAGCAAGCTGGCTCCAACGAAAGTGTCGCTGCCGACCTACGTCAGTCTCAAGCAGCATCAAGGGGACTTGTTCGACTACGAGAAGCCGCGCTACGTCGGAGCCGCACACGCGCCGTTTCGCCCGTTCGAGGAATCACTCAAAGACCTCACGCCGGTGAAGAACGTCGAATTGTTGGAGAACCGCAAAGCATTGCTGACCGCGTTCGACAACTTGCATCGCGACGTCGAACAACGGCAATCCTTCGGCGGACTCGATCGGTTTCAGGCTCAGGCGTTGGAAATGATCGCCTCGCCGAAAGTCCGCGAGGCGTTCGATCTCTCCAACGAATCGCCGGAGACTCTTGCTCGGTACGGCCACAAAGTTGGAAAATACCCGCATCAAACGGCGAAGCAATACATGTACGACTGGAATGGCAAGCCGTTCCTGATGGCTCGGCGCTTGGTCGAAGCGGGCGTGCGCGTCGTCACGCTGCACGCCGCCGAATGGGATCATCACAGCAGCCCGACCGGAGACATCTTCTTCGCACTCAAATGCCTGATGCCGGTGCTCGACATGAGCATCACCGCGCTGGTCAACGACCTTTACGATCGCGGCCTGTCCGACGACGTGCTGGTCGTCGTGCTCGGCGAGTTCGGCCGCACGCCGAAGATTTCCCCAGTCGGCCCCGGCCGCGAGCACTGGGCCGACGCCGGCTGCGCCTTGTTCTTCGGCGGCGGCCTCACGATGGGCCAAGTCATCGGCGAAACCGACTCGCGAGCCGAACGCTCGATCAACGGCACGATCAGTTTTCAAAACGTCATGGCCACGATTTATCACACGCTGGGGATCGACCTCGATGTGAAACTGCCGGACTTCAACGGCCGCCCGCAATACTTGCTCGACGATCTCGCGCCGATCCGCGAATTGCTCGCGTGAAGTTTCTTCCAAGTTATACGAAGTCCCAGAATTAGCCGCGCGGCGCTAGCCCCGGTTCGTGCCGCAAAAACCG
>JAYVQJ010000331.1:0-9065 GCA_043777235.1 Planctomycetia bacterium | reverse complement strand
ACTGGGACATTACTGAGTCCGTGGCACAGTCGGCGAAACGCCAACGCAACGCGGCTCAGTATAGCGACAGTCTCGAACCGCAAATCTCTCGCAGGACTGGCTGTGTCCCAATTTGGACTCGCCCAAACCAGCGCCGTTCCTGCGGACGTTGTCGCCAGAGTCGCAGTGAGTTGCCGGGGCTGACCGCGTCAAACGTTGCCGACGGCGACGGATCGAACCAGGACGACAGCAACTCACCCCACGCGGCGGCGCGATGCCGGCGACGAATGTGAATTGGATCGACGCCGTACCACTCGCCGCGCAGTTCGGGAGTCGGGACGTCGAACTTTTGTCCAAGCTCAATCACGAGTTCATTGAGCCGCTGTGCGTGACCCAAGACCGTTTCCAAAGTCAGACGACTGCCGGGAAAGAACGCTCGGCGAAAGAATTGAAATCGAGCGGGACTGAGCGTCAATGCGCTCGCGACCGGAAGCTGAGTCAGCACGATCCGCGCGTTGAGTCCACGCAGTCGTTTCAAGCAGGTCTCGACCCAGTCGGCGATTTGCTGCGGATCGGCTCCGTACAAGATGTCATTGCCGATGTCGGTGATCAGCGCTCGCGGCGGCTCGTCGGGCGGTGACGCATTCGCCAGCTCGTCCCACAAGCGACACGGCACGATCCCCGGCAGCTCGCGCGGGCCGATGCGGCTCCACATTCCGAACGACCGCCCGTGCCCGTGAGCGGCGAAGAGTTCGAGCGGCTCGGCAAACATCCGACGCAACCCGTGCCAGAAACGAGGAAACGAGAGCGTGACGTTGCTGGCTCCGAGCACGATGACTCGACGGAATGATTCGTTGTGATTTACCACGGGAGGTCCGTCTGTACGAGTCGTTGTTTTTCGCGGCCGTAGTCCAACGTGATCCGCGTGCCCAAGCCGATCAGCGTCACGCGAGCGGCGACCGGGTCGTGCTGCGTCTGCACGAGCCGCGTCGTCAACACATGATCGCACGAGTCGATCAAATCTCCCGACAGCACGTCGATCGCCTCGACACGCAGAGCGGATTTGTCCGAGCGTGCCCGATCCGACTGTCGAGCCAGTGCGATCAAGAACGGCAACCGCGCATTGTCGAGCCGCAAGAACGTGCGCTGCGGCATCGTCCGCAGCCAGAGCTTCTTGCCGAGAGTACCGTTGATTCCGTCCAGAGGCTGCGGCGTCGCGGGCCGCTCGAAGGCGTGCAGATCGCCAAGCACATCCGCCTTCGGGATCAGTGCCTCGCTCAAGAAAGAGTTGAACGGGATTCTGTTCGAGTTATCGAGGACTCGTTGCAGATTCAGATAGTAGCGGTCGCGATCCGAGAACAATCGCAACGTGTTCGCACCGCGGACATCTGATTCAGCCAGATTCACATCCAGTTTGACCAGGCTATTGTAAACGTCGATCACGCGCACGCGGCCGGTTCGCAGCACGAGCAGTAATTCACCGTCCGTTGTCGTCTCAGGACGAAAGGCAGAGACTCCGTTGGGCAGTGCTTCGTCGAGTTCATTGCGATCCGTCAGCGGATCCCAGATGCGCATGCGGCGGACACCGTTCACGTCGATGATGTGAAACAGCCGGCGGCCGAACGAGCGGCGCGATGGAAGTTGATCGACCGGCAATCTCCCGCGACGCAGTTCGCGTCCGGTCGCGGTCTCGTAAATCGTGAACGCGGATTGGTCCGATCCAAACACGAACAGAGCTTCGCGGTCTCCGAACAGGCCGGTCTCACTTTCACCGAGCAGTCCCGAATGCGGTTCCAATTCGCGCCGCCAAGTCACTCGGCCGGTCGCGGGATCGACGACGATCAAATGGTGCGGAGACTGATAAACACAATAGCCCGGTCCCACCGGGCCGACGCGCAGGAATTCCTTGCTCTCTCGCAACGGAGCAAACGGCGTCTCCCAAATCGGCTCCGACTGATCGTGACCCAGCAACGAGAACCCCAGCATCCGCCCCGGCCCGCCGATCGGGAAGAAATGATTCACGGCGGCCGGTGCTCCCGGTTGTATTCCTGACGGGAAATAACGATCCAACTGCGGCAACACTCCCGTAACGACGGCGACATCACGATCGACGATCTGCCAACCCGTTTCTTGCAGCGGCTTGAACATCGACTGCGTTTGGAAGAGATGCACGCCGATCCCCGCGCGAACAAATGCTCGGTTGCGAATGTCGCCGTTACCGAAGCCTTCGGCCAATCGCAGTTCACCGGCTCGTGCCCGATCCTCGGAGATGACGACGCGACGCACTTCCCAATTCGGCCGCTGTCGCCGAGCGAACGCCAGCCACGTCATCGAGTCGCGTGCAAATGCCGCGACGAATTGGCGACCAGTCACAGTAACCCGAAGCGTGAGCGAGGTGTCTTTCGTCTCAGTCCCTCGCTCACGCTTCGGGTTACTGACATCCATCAAACTGCCCGCTGCGAACTCGACGTCGCCGAATCGCTCTTCCAATTCGCTCAGCAGATTCGCGGCGAGCGAATACAGGCCGACCTGTTCCCACAATCGCAGCATCCGAGCGGTCGCGGCGGCGGCGACATGCGGATCGGACGAGAGCCGATCGCGAGCCAGCAGCAATTCCGCTTCCTGGAATTCGCTCCGTTCGATCAGCAACTCTGCTAGCCGAAATCGGACCTCGTTCGCCTGCGGCCAATCGTCGCACAGTCGAGCGAACTGTCGCAGTTCTCCCTCATCCGTCGACTTCAGCAGTCGATCGCGATCTTGATTCAGTAGCGCGTTGACTTGATCCGCTTCATCAGGCAAGTCCGCAACGCGACCTCGCACTTGTCGCATGAAGCCTCGCGCCCAAGTATCGAGCGACACGATATGTTGGCCGTGTTCATCCAATTCCAACTCGTGATCCAGCGACAGAGCGGCCAAGTCGCGAGCAGCTCGCACCGTGCGAACCGGATCGTGCGGCAGCGACACTTCGCAGACTCGTTGCAGCAATCGCGCTCGCTCGGCGGTCGTGTCGGCCAGTCGTTCCAGCTCCGGCAACAGATCGTTCGCTTGTTGGGGATCGCGGCTGAGTTCCAAATACAACGACTCGCGCAATTGCCGCTCCGCCTGACGACGCAGTTCCGGCGACAACTCCTGCTTCAAGACCTTTTTCAAATCCGCGACTGGCGAAGTTTCCGAACCGAGCAGCATCGTGAGTTCCGATTCGAGCAGTTGTCGCTCCACCGATTCCGGCCGGTCGCGCAACGATGCCATCGCCGCTCGCGCCTGCGGATAAACCGCCAAACGATTCAGCCCCAGCGACACGATCACGTCGTCACAGGCGATCAAGTTCCCCGGCCACGGCGCGAGTTCCTGATCCTCGGCAACATCGTTTTCGTTGTGACGGCTGCTTCGCCGCAGCGTCGACGGATCGAATGTCCGAGTCACTGCAAACCCTCGATCGCGGCCGGTCGCGATTTCGAGACAAGCGACTCGTCCCGACTTCAACGGTACGAGGAAATCGTCGCCGATTCGCACACCTCGACCCGTCACCGGCCCGACGGAATGCAACCACAACGGCTCGCTCGATTCGCTCGCGGGCTTCATTCCGGCCACTTGTGTAGCGGATGTTTCAGCGGCACCGATCAGTCCGTCGGCCGGCATCGGGATCGCCCGCACGTCACGCTCACCGACCAGCACGATGCGATCATCGGTCACTGCGCCAATGCAGATCGCGCTGCCACGAGGGATTCGCCACAGCAATTTCCCGGTCGTCGTTTCGACGCATTGCATCTCGTCCGAGAAGCGCGACAGCAACAAGACACGGTCACGATGAATCACCGGCCACGTCGGCATTCCGTCCCAGCCGTTGGGCTCCGGGAAGTATTCGCGCCGCTGGTTCCCATCACCGAGCCGATAACCATGCACCCAACGCTGACGTCCCGTGACCAGATCGACGCCGACAAACAATCCGACGTCCGTCGAGCAGATCAACATACCATCCGAAACCGTCGGCGAGCCGACCGGATTGCGGCGATTCTGTTGTCTCTGCTTGAAGACTGGCTCGTCGACCAATGCCAACCCCTGGCTCCACAACGGCTCGCCATTCGATCCGTCGATTGCGATCAGGCAGAGTTGATTGTTCTTGTCCGCCGCCGATTCATCGAAGGAAAACAATTCTCCCATCACGAACAACTGCTCATCCACGACGACCGGCGGCCCAAGGAACTGCACACCGCAACCGCGATACCCCAACTTGCTCGCCGCGACCAAGCCATCCAGCGTCCACGTCGGCCGCAACGTGCGTGATGCAGGCGGTTCGCCTGTACCGCTTTCATTCACGACCCCTGAGTCAATCGGCAGCGCCACTAACTGCGTCAACACATCAAGATCTCGCTTCGTCGAATCTTCATCGACGCTCTGATCGCGCGCACGCTTTCCTTCGGGAGGCAGAATGTCGATCGCAAACACGCGCCGTCCGTCGCTCGAAAACGTGCCGCAGGCGGAGTTCGTCGTCCAAGCGTCTCGCACCGCGTTCACGCGGTTGTTCTCACCCGCCTGAGCCGCAACGCGCGGCAGCCACTCGCCCATCGGCAGAGATGACGGATACGTCCACAAACGGCGACCCGTTCGCAGATCGAATGCCGTGACACCATTCCATTCGCGAACGATCAATTGCCCTCGCACGATCAACGGTTCGGCCGCGACTGCGAGCTGTTGAGCATTGTGTTCTTCTTGACTCGACAGCCAGCCGTGAATCGCGGATCGATCCGACGGAGTCGACGTGAGCGAGATCGCAGGCCATAACGGCTTGAGCCACGGCACGCTCCCCGCTGGTGCGGCGTTACGAGCAAAGTTCCCACCCGCCGCCAGCCACTCGCGCGAGACTTTGTCGGCCGGCCTCACTCCTGGGGCCGCGCGGCGTGCGATCAATTGCTCAGCCAACTCCGTTGCCGAGCGATCCTCACCGGCGATGCGAATCTTCTTCTCACCGAGCATCGCCAACAGTTCTCGCGCGCGGTTCTCGTTACCCGCCATTCGCTGAGCCACCGCCGCTTGCACGATCAAATTCGGAGTCACTCGTTCCCGATGGGCTGGCTCCGACAGCAAACGCTCGAAGAGTCGCGCCGCGATCCGAGTCTCTCCTTTGTCGAGCCAACGAGTTGCCAACCAGCGAGCCGCGTCGAAACCGGCGGCCGCGTGAAAGTACCGGCGCAACACTTCGGCCGCGAACACCGATCGTCCCGTCTGTTGCGACTGCACGAACATCTGCCGAGCTGCCGTTCCGAACGATCGCTCGTAGATGGCCATTCCGCTGGGCGGCAATTCGCTGATCCCGATCAGCACTTCGTTGCGCACTTCCAGCCACGGGCCATTAGACTGCAACCGCACGAAGCCATCGTCGCCTCGGTCCAGAATTCGTTGCCAGATTGCCAGACCGTCACTGATCTGACCGGCATCGAGCCGCGACCGTCCGTCCTTCAGCCATCGCCGCAGCGTCGAGTCGTTGTTGAGATGAAACTGCGACTCCGTTGAGAGGTCCGGCGTCAATGTTGCCTTCAGCGGGGGAGACTTCGGCCGCGCGACGACCGGTTCTTCCGAGCGTCCGCCTGCCGCCGCGACGATCAGCCACACGGCCAAAACCGCGAGACCTCGAAACGACATTTCTCCCAATCGACCTGCGACGCGACTCATCATCGACGCCTTTCGCAGAGAAAACAAAGAACCTGGCACAAGCATCTTGCTCACACCGCAGCGAATCAAGGTGCCAACTCTGTCTCGCGATTGTGCCGCGCTGGCGGGAACCTGCCAATGCCGAATCCCGTAGACCGGTCACTCCGTGACCGGAAGATTCGAGTCACGGAGTGACTCGTCGACCGTCATCCGCTGGTCGATTTCACTAATCGTCCATCAGCAGATCGTCTTCGTTGACCAGGCGATGTCCGTGTTCGGTCAAAACCTTGATTGCCATTTCGATGTCGTCGACCGAAATCGCGACGGCACAGCGTCCGTCCGGACGGCACAGCAGCGGGTAGGTGTATTGAATGTTGACCTCGGCTTGCAGCAGTGACGAGCAAATCGTCACGAATGGCTGATGCCCCTGCGGCAAGGCGACTCCAATGATGTCGCTCTCGAAGTACGCGAACCCAGACAGGCTGAGAATCTCGCGGCCTCGGTCGTACGAACTGAGCATCACGCGAGCGACCGCACTGTCGTGCGAATCGATGATACTGAGCGCGACGATGCGCAAGTCGTGCTTCTCGAAGTATCGCAGCAAGTCGCGCAGGCGGCCGATGCGATTCTCCAGAAACACGCAGAACTGTCGCAGGCATGGCCAGTCATGATCGCGAGCCGTCGCGTCGGCGACCGCTGCTCCGTGATCGTCAAAATCCGTGGGCATGAAGGGGCTTCCTCCGTGATGAAGACCGCGTCTGAACTGCTGAAAGAAAGGCTGCCGAGACGCGGCCACTGCGAGATGTTCGTCGTGCGGCGAATCTGATATCACGCCGCGCCCTGTGCGGCGGAGTTGTACCCCCGCCCGTCAAGAAGCGTCAATCAGCGAGTTTCCAATGATTCGCACCTGTCTGTTCGATATGGGCAATGTCCTGGTTTTCTTCTCGCACGACCGCATGTGCGAGCAACTCGGCCGGCTGTGCGACCGCTCGGCCGACGAGATGCGCAGCCTGCTGCTCGATTCCGGTGTGCAATGGAATTACGAACGGGGTCAGCTCAGCCCAACGCAATTCCACGAGTGGTTTCAATCAACGACGGATCGAGAGGTCGCGTTCGACGATCTGACTCGCGCCGCTTCAGACATCTTCTGGTTGAACGAGCCGATCGTCCCGGTGCTCGACCAACTGAAGGCACTCGGCCTGCGGCTCGTGCTGATGTCGAACACTTGCATCACACACTTCGAGTGGGTCCGCGACCACTACGACGTCCTGCAACGATTTGACTCTTGCGTGACTTCGTGCGGCGCGGGGGCGATCAAGCCAGAACCCGCCATCTACGAAGCCGCCCTGCGCGAAATCGGATGTGAATCCGGCGAGTGTTTCTACACCGACGACATTCCGAAATACGTCGCCGCCGGCCGCCAACACGGCTTGCTCGCCGAAGTCTTCACCGACGTGCCCTCGCTCCTGGGACACTTAGGCCAGCACGGCATCGACTTGTAACAGAATGGATTGCCATATTGTGGTCAAGGACCCCGATTCCGCCCCGATTAGACTCATGATCTCTGAGTTAGTATTCGCAACTTCCACTTAGCACGTTTATTTCTTTGATTCCAAGTCTTTTATAACTTGTCGATCGCGCCCGCATCGCCGGTTGCCCCATTGACCAGAGTAAGTAGTGCGTGGTCCAACGATCGAATGGCGTGCGATCAACACGCATTTGTCGCGCGATGATGCCCTTCAATTCTTCGCGAGTCTTGTCGTTGAATGTGCCAAGCTCTTGTAGACCGCGTCGGCCTTCCTGAAATCGGCCAAAAGCAACGAAGGCTTCACGCGGCGGCTCCTGTTTGCTGTCTCGCCACTTGAAGATTCCGCCATGCTCTTTCTCGACAAGACGCGAAGGTAGTTCTTTGAGTGGTGCGGTTACGCGCACGCCAGCCAACGGGCTGAGGTCGTATTCGTGCTCAACCACTGACCAATACACGGAGATGTCGATCTTCACATTAGCGGTGTCGTAAAGGCGATCCCGCTTCGCGAGTTCGCCTCGAACTGAGTCGTACACTAGTTGGAGGCACCGATTGACTTCGACTTCTGACTTCGGTCTAGGAAATACCACCGCAACTCGTCGCGCTGGCGTCGTTGTTTTGTCCTGTGATTTCGACGATCTGCCAAGGCAGTGGCCAAGTATCCGTCTCGACCTTATTCGGCGGCGCAGAATGAGCACTCGCGCAAACCATTTGGCCGATGATAGCCGCCCAACACCACCAGCAACGGCACGGCCTGAGACTACGAATGTGCAATGTAATTGCCTTGTCGTCCCGACTTAATACTCAAAGTTCGTCGCAGATTCCCAGGACTTCAATGCCCGGCTGTGTTTGGATTCAGGCTGAAACTTAAATGCGATCTATGCAATTCCAGGCTTTGACTAAATCTTGGAGACGAAGCAATCCGATTATTCTGTTTGTATCGACTGTCTTTCCGATTTTGAAAAGAAATGACAATGCGTCGAAAACATTTTCTGATCGGTTCACTAATCGTCCTCGCCGTCGCGGTCGTTTTGGAAGCACAAGACATCTCGGCGACGCCAGAGCAAGTCTTGCCAGAGAACCCCGCCGCACAATTCTATTACAAAGGACAAACGCTTTGGCCTAGTTCTGAACCGGAAGTGTTTCTCAACGCGGAAGGGATTGGAATAACCCAACAAGAGGATCTTTTGCCTCCGCCATCGGATCCTGGTGATCTTCAAACAAGCATATTTCTCAACACGGCCAGTCTTGGACAGACAATGCGGCCGTCCGTGAATTTGTTCGGACTTAAAACGGACGACAGCACGACTCCTGGATTTAGATTTGGATTTCAGGCACGCCCAGGCGTCTTCTACGACACGGGATTTGTTTCAAGTGGCGTGCTTTTTGATCCACGAACAATTGCGATCGATGGCACACCGGACGCGCACAAACGAGGCCAAGTCTTTTTCTTCGATACGAATAACAAATTTGAGTCCGTCCCACTGAGGTTCCAAGCAGATTCGCAGATATTGAAATTCGGCGATTTTGGAAAACTGCAAGGGTATATCGACCTCTTTCATTCCTCACATAACGATGTGCGGATTCGACATCTTTATGGCAGAGTGGTTAGTTCTGAGCAGTTTGATCTGGGGTTCGGAAAAACCGAAACTTTGTTCGGAGACCTCTCCTCGGTGCCAGTGGTGATCAATGGAGTGGTGCCGATCGGTGCCGTCGCGATTAACAACGACGGAACCTCCTTCAAGAATGTCCAACAGGCACGGCTGACGCGCTCCTATGGTGACGGATTCGAGGCCACGATGTCCGTCGAGGAGCCACGGCCAGCGCATATCAAAGGTATTGTCCTGTGAGGACTTGGGCGAGGAAGTCGTCGTTCCAGCCAGCGATTTGCATTTTGCCTCGGAGACTTTCT
>JAYVQJ010000330.1:0-2355 GCA_043777235.1 Planctomycetia bacterium | reverse complement strand
CCGGTTCATGCCGTATAACCGGGGCTAGCGCCGCGCGGCTAATTTCTGCGATCCGTATGAGGTCACGGAACGGGGGTGCGTAACGCTTTCTAATCTTTGGCTTGGTCCGCGTTTTTGTCCGTGGAACAAAAACTGTTGTCCGACATTCCCGTCCGCTTCTTCTTTTCCAATTCCATGCTCCGGTCCTAATCCGTGTTCAATCCGTGTTTCCTCTGTGGCAAAAAACATGTTCCCCGAAGTGACCTCCTTGGATTACCGAATGAGCCTTCTGGAGTTGGCATCCGTGCGGCGCACATTTTCTGCTCGTCGATGGCCATGTGCGATTCTTGAATGTGAGCACGTCGTTCAACGTGCTCACGGCGCTCTCGACGAAGTCGGCCAAAGATTTGGTGGGCGAGTTCTGAATCGAGCATCGTCCGGAGTCGAAGTAGCTTCGCAGCTTCACTTCAACTGCCATTTGTCGTTGTCTTCCAGCAGTCCGCGCGGCCCGTGGCCGATGAGCCAGGTCTTTGCCGCCGCATCGCCACGCAGATAAGCGTCCCAGAAAGCAGTGCTCAGCGCGAGAATCACGCGATGATGATTCGGATTGCGCTTCTCGCTTTCACCGGGCAACGGGCGGTCGCCGAAGGCAGAGTGCTCGGCCTTGTCGAGCACGAGTTCGTATTTGTCTCCGGCCGGCAGCGCGGGGAACACAGCGAGCCGTGACTCGACGGTGGCATTCCCGATGGGCGACGTGTCCTTGGTGCCGGTCATTACCAACCACGGAATCTTCACGCTGCCGAAGGCTGTTTTCGCATCGCCCCGTTGCGGAGCGTTCGGGCTGAACGCGATCGCCGCTTTGATTCTCGCATCGGTGAATCGCTGGCCGCCAATCGCGAGCGACTGACCGCTGACCGCTTGCGTTGTCTGTGCTCCAAACGAATGCCCCGACATGCCGACTCGTTGCAGATCAAGCCGTCCTCGCAGCGCGTGCCCCTCTTCCTTGTCCCACTCCGCGAGTTGATCGAGCACGACGGCCACATCCTGCACGCGCAGCACAAGGTTCTGCGCGGAAGCCGCGCGCGTCATCGCTGCCATGCGCTGCGCGAGCGGAGTGTTCTTCCAAACCGAGTCATCGCTGCCGGCATGTTGCAGGAAGACCGCCACATAGCCGCGAGCCGCCCAGTGCTTGCCGAGATACGGATTGTTTTCGCGCGAGCCGCCCAGTCCGTGACTGAAGAGCACGACCGGCGCGGGATCGGTCGTGGCGGGGAAATAGACTCGCAACGGAACGTCGCGCTTTCGAGCTTCATCCCGCACGGTCAGATCGCTGCTGCGGACTTGATCTGATTTCGGCGCGGCCAGCGGATCGTAGTCCGCCGCGATCGTCGGAACGCCGACCAACATGAGCAACGCCAATAGGCTCCAATTCAAGACAGCGGTCGATCTCATGAACGTGGTTCCTTGGACAATTCTCTCTGGCGAGCAACTTATTCAGGCTCTCCGCCAACTGTGTTGAAAGGAAGAGTTCTCACGCAGAGGCGTAAAGCTCGCAGAGACGATGCCAATGCTGTTCTCTCCGGACTCTGCGAGCTTTGCGCCTCTGCGTGAGACAAGCTCTGGCTTGCCGCGATTCAACCCCGATGGCGGAGGTCCCTTATTCATTGCCGCGCGGTGGTCGGTCGCCGGCTGGTCGTCCTCCTGGTCCTCGATCGCGCTGCTCACGCAGTTGTCGCTGTTGTTCAGCGGTCAAGATTTTGGCGAGCTTCGCGTCCACTTCTTTTTGAAGATTGTCGATCTGCTTTTTTTGTTGAGCGGTCAGATTCAGCGCATCGCGCAGGTTTGGGGACAGGATTTGCCCCGGCTGTGGTGGGCCTCCCGGACCTCGGCCGCCGCCAGGTCCACCTGGACCGCCGGGAGGTCCGCCGCCGGGGCCGCGATCAGGTGGAGGCCCGCCTCGGCCGCCGCCACCTTGGGCGAGGCTGGCTGATTCTTTGGCAAAGAGCGACGTCAATTCGTCCTTGGTCACGATGCCGTCGTTGTCGGCATCGGCCCGTTCGAACAGCGGCAGGAGTCGTGCATCGGTGACTTCCGACTTGGCTAACTTGCCATCTTGGTTCTTGTCGAACGTCATCAAGCGATTGACGAACGATGACACATCGCCGGTTGAGCTGCGCTCGCCGCGCGATTCATTCGGACGTGGCGGAGGTTGAGCGACCAACGTGGTCGCGATCACAAGCAGTCCGGCGATCAATGTGAGTGAGCAGAGGAGTCGCATGGCAGTTCCTTTCATGACATCAGCCGGCACGCGCTAGCGTCCGGTTTCAAGAGGCGTTTGAGAACCGGACGCTCGCGCGTGCCGGCTGATTTGTTCTG
>JAYVQJ010000329.1:0-2360 GCA_043777235.1 Planctomycetia bacterium | reverse complement strand
CTTGCGCAATCCCCCAGAATGCCTATTTTACAGGCATAATGAACGAGTTACTGATTCCCAACGATTTGCCCGGCTGCCAGAGCCTCATCGTCGAAATGGCGACGACGATGACGGCTCAAGGGCAGGCAATCGCGGACAAAGATCAGGCGATCCTCGCGCTGAAGCAGAAGAGCGTAGAGCAACAATTGAAGATCGCCGAGTTGTTGCGCCGCATGTTTCAAAAGCACAGCGAGCGCTACTTGGCGGATCCCGGCCAACTTCAGTTGGATTTTGGTGAGGGGATCGCGGATGCCGCCGAGGGTCTGGCGGATGCGGTCGAGGAAGCCAAGAAGATCACGGTTCCCGAGCATACTCGATTTAAGAATGCGCCGAAAAAGACCCGCAACGAACAACTCCCTGCGCATCTGGAACGTCGCGATGTGGAACTTGCGGTGCCGGAGGCAATGCGCGTCTGTCCGACGCACGGCGAACGGACGGTGATTGGTTACGACTATCTCGAAACACTGATGTTCGAACAGCCCAAGTTGTGGGTCCAGCGTCTGGCCATCCCGAAGTTCGGCTGTGCGGGATTCTCGGCCTGCGGCGTGGCCGCACCGGATCGTCCCGAGGGACTGGTCGAAGGGAACCGCTACGACACGAGCGTCGCAGCGCAGATTATCACGATGAAATCCGGCTATCACCTGCCGATGTATCGTCAACAAGACATCTTCGCGTCGAGTGGTTGGACACCTCATCGCAGCACGCTGCTGAACGTCGCAGCGGCGGCAGGCGACCTGTTGGTACCGTTCATGTCCCATCTGCGCGAAGTTGTTCTTGGCAGCGGGGTCATCGGGACCGACGACACAACCGTCACGCTGCTGTTGCCGCGCTTCCTCCCGGTCGTCGTAGAGAACGATGCCAAGTCACAGCGGATTTACGATGTGTTTCGGGCGGCTTTGGACAATCAGCGGCCGAGTGTGACGGCTCGGATGTGGGCCTATCGCAGCATGTCGCTCAAGTTAAACGTCTTCGACTTCACAGTCAGTCGCCATCGCGATGGTCCCGACGATTTTTTGGTGACCAGCGGGTTTACCGGAACAGTGCTGGCGGATTGTTATTCGGGCTACTCGGGAATCACACTGCGAAGCGATGAGCGAATCGTTCTCGCCGCGTGTCATGCTCATGCACGTCGCAAGGTGTTCGACGAGCGCACGAACCATCCGCTCTTGGCCAGTCAATTGCTGGGAGCGTATCGACAGCTCTACGACATCGAAGATCGAGGTCGCTCGATGACGATCGAGGAGCGATTGTTCCTTCGTCAGTCGGAATCACGTCCCGTCTGGGCCCGCATCCTGGAATTGATGGAAGGGGATGAAGCGTCTCGCGTGTTGCCGAAGGACAAGTTCCGCGAAGCCCTCAATTACATTCGAAATCATCGTGCGGCACTCGAGGTCTTCCTGAGTGACGGTCGCGTACCGATCGACAACAACGATGTCGAGCAATTGATGAAGCAGGTCGCAATCGGCCGAAAAAACTGGTTGTTCATCGGCAGCGTTCCGGCAGGGGAACGTGCGGCGAACTTCCTGACGCTGGTGAGTAGCGCGGTGCGCAACGATCTGGATGTGTACTCGTACGTGAAGGCGGTCCTCGACGCGCTGCTCGCGGGATCGACGGATTACGAAAGTCTGCGTCCCGATCAATGGGCCGCAGCGCATCCCGAAGCGATCCGTGTCTATCGCCAAGAAGAACGCCGTGAACGGATCGCCGTTCAAACGGCGCGACGGGAAGACCGTCGTCAGGGCAGTTCCACCAGCGAGCAAAAGTGAGCCCGGCGAGCCCCCGCCGTCATCGGAGGGCTCGCCGGGAATCGCCTCTTAAGCCGCCTCTCATCATGTCTCTGCCTGACCCATTCAGCGAGTGGCTTCAAAGCACTCAACTGATCGTCGACGCACTGTGATCTGATCCCGGGCGCTCATTCCAAAGCGAACGACAACGACAGACCCGATCCACTCGGTTCGGCTCACGCAAACATCATTTCGCTGCGTCGACCCGCACACCGAACGCGACGACCGAATTTCAATTGATTGCGATATCGCGCCTCGCCATGCGAGCGGTCGCCGAACGGCGAGAAATCGCCGGACCAGCCTCCTGTCGCTGGAGTGCGCTCACTCTGGTTGCATTGCCAACCACGGCGTTGGACTTGGCGAACTTCATGAACTTAACGATCGTCCACCCCATGAGGGCGACGATGATGAAAAACCCGGTTGGGTCAAAAAGACTCTTCATGACATTTTTCCTTTGTTGATGATGGTTGAGACTGTGTTGCGAAGCCGGAAAGTCACCTTTCCATGCCGCCTCGCTCTTGCTCGTGCTCTGGCGGC
>JAYVQJ010000328.1:0-2361 GCA_043777235.1 Planctomycetia bacterium | reverse complement strand
ATGAAGTGGATCGGGACAAGGATCAACTTGCCGAGCCGCTCAGTGAGCGCCTCTTTCCCCATGAATCAGTTCGGTCGGTTTCCTCTGCGCCTCTGCGCCTCTGCGTGAGACCGCCTTTGACTGATTGGCTGAAGTCCGAAACGAACTGCACCGAATGGGCGGCGCAACAGATCGCGAATTACTTCGCCTCGCAGAAAGCCGCGATCGGTCTCATCCCCACTCAGAAGCGAATCGTCTTTGAACGCTTCTTCGACGAGTCGGGCGGGATGCAGATGGTCGTGCATGCTCCGTTCGGATCGCGCGTCTGTAAGGCGTGGGGCTTTGCGATGCGGAAGCGGTTCTGCCGCTCGTTCGACTTTGAATTGCAGGCGACGGCCGACGATGACGGTTTCATCTTGTCGCTCGGCCCACAGCATTCGTTTCCGCTGGAGAGCATGTTCCCTCTGCTCACGCGAGAGAACGCACGCAACTTGCTGGAGCAGGCGATTCTGCAAGTCCCGCTGTTTCAAACACGCTGGCGTTGGAACATGAACCGAGCGTTGCTGGTCCTGCGAATGCGGAATGGCCAGAAGGTACCGCCGGCTCTGCAACGGTTTCGCTCGGACGATTTGCTGACGGCGGTGTTCCCGAAGCTGACCGGCTGCCAAGAGAACATCGTCGGCGATCACGAACTGCCCGATCATCCGATGGTCCAACAGACGATGCACGATTGCTTGACCGAGGCACTCGACCTCGCCGGCTTGCATCGCGTGCTGGAAGAGATCGAAGCGGGACGGATCGAGATGATCGCTCGCGACACGCGCGAGCCGTCGCCGTTCTGTTACGAACTCCTCAACGCGAACCCGTATGCGTTTCTCGACGGCGGCGAAATTCAAGAACGCCGCGCACGCGCTGTCGCAAATCGTCGCACGCTGAATCCCGATGACGTGCGTGACTTGGCGAAGCTCGATCCAACCGCGATCGAACAAGTTGTGCGAGAAGCTCAGCCGCTGATTCGCAATGCGGACGAGTTGCACGATGCGTTGCTGAGTTTGTTTTTTGTTCCGGAATGTAGCCCTCTCGTTCCGCGAGAGGATCAGCCGACGTTGGAATCCGCGTCGGATCGCAGTTCCGCCGCCCGTGCGCGCTCGGCATTTCCTCTCGCGGAGCGAGAGGGCTACTTTGCCGAACTCGTCGCCGATTGCCGAGCGACAACGCTCGCTCTGCCAAATGGAAAAGCGGCCTGGGTCGCGGCCGAGCGATTGCCCGCCGTGCGTGTTCTGTTTCCGAATGCACCGATTGATCCGGTCATCGACGCGCCGCTTGGCGTTCGCATCGAATGGGAAACGACCGATGCGCGCGTCTCCGTCTTGCGCGGCTGGCTGGAAACGTGTGGACCGATTACGGCCGAAGAGCTTGCCGAGCAATCGACGTTTTCCATTTCGTCCGTCAGCGCGGCATTGGAAGCACTCGAAGGCGAAGGGGTCGTGTTGCGAGGAGTATTTCGGTCCCTGGAGTGCGGTGGCTCGACACCGCCCTCCATTCAAGAACCTTCGACAACCAATCACGCCAACGACACGCCGACGAAAGATCGTTGCTCCGACGTCGATCGTGACGACGACGTTGTCTCGGCGATTGAGGATCAACTGCCGCGAACAATGGAGGGCGGTGTCGAGCCACCGCACTCCAGGGTCGAATGGTGTCACCGCCGATTGCTCGCGCGCATCCATCGACTGACGATCGAAGGGTTGCGGCGATTGGTGGAGCCGGTCGATGTCTCGACGTATTGGCGGTATCTCGCGAAGCGACAAGGGATCGCGGGCGGCGACAAACGAACGGGATCGAACGGTCTGTTTGAAGTGATCGCGATGCTGCAAGGACTCGACATCGCGGCGGTCGCTTGGGAACGAGACGTCTTGCCCGCGCGCGTCGAGAACTATCGGCCGGAATGGCTCGACGAATTGTGTCTGGGCGGCGAAGTCGGTTGGGGGCGGCTGTATCCGCCGCGCGTCGATCCCGAAAAGAGCAAGCCGATGGCGGGAGTGACTCGTGTTGTGCCGGTGTCGCTGTTTCTGCGCAGCGACCTGTCGTGGCTGGATGCGAAGGGGGAAGTTCCGAGTTCCGAGTTCCGAGTTCCGAGTGAAGTCAGTTTGAGCTCTTCAGCGGCGGACCTGGCGACGTTGTTGCAAACTCGTGGAGCGATGTTTCTGACCGACATGTTGCGCGAGAGCCGGCTCTTGCCGGCGTATCTGGAAGATGGTTTGGGTGAACTCGTCTCACGCGGGTTACTCACGGCGGATGGCTTCGCAGGGCTGCGACAACTCATCAGCGATTTGAGCCGCAGCTCATCTTCACGCGGCCTCAACCGACGGCCGGGCTTAT
>JAYVQJ010000327.1:0-9134 GCA_043777235.1 Planctomycetia bacterium | reverse complement strand
CCCCAGTAACCCGCAGCGTCAGCGAGGGAAACAAAGGGAAACGCCTCTTGTCATCGCCCTCGCTGACGCTGCGGGTTAGTAAAGTAAGTGCCATTGCGTGCTAGCGTCCGGTTCAACCGGGGCTAGCGCCCAGCGGCTAATTTTCAAGACCCGAATTCTTGGCTGTGACAAAGCGCTAGGGCGACTTTGCCGTTTCCAGAATTCGCATCTGAGTGGAAAGTTGATGCGTGAGACCGTCGATCTCGAAGTCGAATTCTGCGAAGAACGCAACGCATCCGGTCGTTGGTGCCGCGACGCTTCCGACGACGGATTTGCCAGCCGTGAGTGGCTGTTCTTTCCACGCAGCAATCCGGAAGTCGCGCGTCGGTGCGGAAGCGATCCACAGCCGCGCGGCTTTCGGAGCCTGATCGGATTCGACGGCCAATCTCGCTTGGTTGCCGTCGTCATCGTGCTTCCAACTCAGTCGAGGCATCGGGTTGTCGCGTGTTTGGTGCTTGGCGAACGCGGCGAGGGCGTTGACCGCGCGACGACGATCTTTGCCGCCGCTCTCGGTGCGCTGTTCCAAATTGTGGCCGGCGTTCGGGACGTAGATCACCCACTTGTCTCCTTTGAGATCGTCCCAATACAGGTTCAGTCCGTCGGTCGTCCAATACGGATCGTTGGCTCCGTTGATGATCAGTTTTGGAAGCGTCAATCGTTCGCGATAGACCCACGGATCGACCATCGCCCACAGCCGCTGAGCGTCGGCCGTTTCAGGCGTCGGGACGAGACCGCGTTCGGTGTAGTCGTGAATCTGCTCGCTGTACTTGCCGAACGACTTGAGCTGATACGGTCCTTGAGCCTTCATGTTGAGCGTGTCGATGACCATCGGCGCGATCGCCTTCACGCGCGAGTCGCTCGCGGCGGTCAGCCACGTCGTCCAGCCGCGCTTCGAAGCACCGGTGACGACGAAACTCTTCACCGGAAGTTTGAATTCGCGGTCGCTGAATTCCTGGAGCGCGTCCATCGCTTTGACGAGGCTCTTGACCATCGGAAACAGCAGCGGCCAGCGTTCGTCTTTCGTTTCGAGATATCGCACGAACGTCTCCGCGATGAGTCGGTCCTCGCTCTTGCCGTCCAACAGTGGTTGATTCGGGACGCCATACAAGAACGCGACTGGAGCACCGATCTTCTGAGCCAAGTCCAAACCGAGCGAGATGCTGCCTTCGCCCGGACGACCACCTTGATTCCACAGCAGCATCGTGGCGTTCGGTTTCGCATCGGCCGGTTGATAGACCTGCAACTGATGCTCCCACACGATCCCTTGCCAATCTTGCGAGACGAGATGCAGGTCGAAGACGGTGTTCGTGCCCCGTTCGAGTTTGCCTTTCAGTTCCCAACGATAAACCGACTCCGGCCGAGCCACATACTTTTTCAGCCCATCTGGGATTTCATCCGCGATCGCGAACATCGAACTACACAAGACTGCGAGCTGTGCCAGACAAAGTGCAAAACGCTGACGCACAACAAACGAACCGCGATTCATGGTCAAAGCCTTTCTGATTGGCTCGAAGGCCGGAGAAGTGACGGTCACGATTCTAATTCGGTGCCAGGCTCGCGTCTTGTTGCCGAGCCACTCGCTCAGCCGCCCAGGGCTGGCGAATTGTCCGGTCTCAGACATGTAACCCGCAGCGTGAGCGAGGGAGTTCCGTGACATTCCCTCGCTCACGCTGCGGGTTACATAGCGGCGCACCCTTCGCAATTTGAAACATTAGCCAGCCCTGCTCAGCCGCTCGCCGAGCCGTGACGATTCACGCGGCTGGCCTTATTCTGAGAGAAACCGGTCTACGAACGCCACTCGTTGGAGAACACAATGAAGCCATTGCCGCTATTCGCACTGTTGACCGCACTCGCTGGGTCTGTCGCGTTAGGAGCGGAACCGCTAACGCTCAACGTCTGGCCGGGCAAACCGCCCGGTGAGACAAAAGAGCTACCGCCCGAAGCCGATCAAACCAAGCCGGAAGACCGGCTCATCGCCGGTCGCCGGATTATCAAGCTCGGCAATGTTTCGACGCCGCAACTGGCGGTCTATCGGCCGGCCAAGAACAAGGACACCGGCGCGGCGGTCGTGATTTGCCCCGGTGGTGGGCATCACATTCTGGCCTACGACTTGGAAGGGACCGAGGTCGCCGAATGGCTCAACGAGATCGGCGTCACCGGGATCGTGTTGAAATACCGAGTTCCATTTCGCGATCCCGAGAAGCGCTGGCTCGCGGCCGTGCAAGACGCGCAGCGCGCGATGAGCCTTGTGCGCAGCAAAGCCTCGGAATGGAAGCTCGATCCGAAACGCATCGGCATCTTGGGGTTCTCGGCTGGTGGCCAAGTCGCGGGGCTGGCCTCGATCTTCGACGAGAGGCGTCAGTATGAACCGCTCGATGACCTCGACAAGGTCTCGTGCCGGCCTGACTTCGCGGTACTGATCTATCCGGGCGGCTTTGAAGTTCAAGGGCAACCGAAGTTGCGTGATGAAGTCCAAGTCACCAAGCAATCGCCGCCAATGTTCTTCGTGCATGCCTACGACGACGGCGTGACCGCCCTCAACACGTTGCTGCTCGCGACGGAACTGAAGAAAGTCGGCGTGCCGGCGGAAGTGCATGTCTACGCGACCGGCGGTCACGGCTACGGTCTGCGGCACGTCGAAGGCCAACCCGTCACCGACTGGCCTAAGCCATGTGAGGCGTGGTTGAAGACCACGGGGATCATCAAGTGAGAAAGTTGTTGGAGTCGATCACGCGGCGATGCCACAACTCAGTGCAAAGTGAAGAGTGCAGACTGCAAAGTACAAAGTGACGGCAACGCGAAATAAGTCTGTTCAACAGTTTTCACTTTGCACTCGTCACTTTGCACTTTGCACTCAAATGGTCGAAGCCGAGGTTTGGTATCCAGACTCTCCACGAATCTCATTGGCCGATATGCTTCCCTGCTCAACGGACTGACCGAAAACTCGCTCTCGAACTCGCCGAAGGATTCGGCAAGGCGACGCCATGAAGACATCCGCCATTCGTAGCCTTCGTCGTAAGCTGGCCGCTGATCAGCCGACGTTTGGTTTGTGGGTCACGCTCGAATCTCCCAGCATCACCGAGATGGCGGTCGCTCTGGGCTTGGACTGGGTCGTCATCGACGCAGAGCACGGGCATCTCGACTGGAAAGACATCGTCGAGCATCTGCGAGCAACCGTGCGCAGCGAGACGGTCGCACTGGTACGCATCGCCGAACTCAACAGCGGGTTGATCAAGCGGGCGCTCGACATCGGAGCCGACGGCGTCGTCGTCCCCTGGATCGAAACCGCCGAGCAACTCAAGCAGGCGATCGCGTACTCGCGGTATCCACTCGAAGGTCTGCGAGGCATCGGAGCGGAACGGGCAACCTGCTGGGGTCAGTGCTTCGTCGAGCACACCTCCGAGGCAAACGAGCATGTGCTCGTGGTGCCGATCCTCGAAACCGTGCGAACCGTCAAGCAAGTTCCGCTGATGTGCCAAGTCGAAGGCTCGGAGTTGTTCTTCTTCGGGCCAGCCGATTTTTCGTCGACAGCGGGTGCTCGTGGACAATGGGAAGGACCGGGAGTCGCCGATCAGATTTTGCAGATGAAAGACACGTTGCGTCGCGCTGGCAAGAACTGCGGCGTCATCGCGATCAGCCACGACAACTTGCTCGAACGCCGCCAGCAGGGCTTTCGGATGATCGGCGTCGGTATCGACTCTGGGTTGCTGCTGCGATCACTGCGAGGCGCTCTGAACGTCGTCGGTCGCGATCAGCAGATTCAAGCGTCACTGACTCCGGAATCGGCGACGAAAGTTGCTCCGCTGGCTCGACCGCCGGAGTCGATGCGGCCGGATCGATCCGAAGTGATGAACTCAGTCGGCACGGGACCGAAAGTCGAACTCGCTCGCGGCGTGAGCTTTGAATGCCTCGTCGGCAGTCACAATCGAGCAAAGAACTTGACGACCGGTTTCGTGACGTTCGCTCCCGGAGCGACACTGCCGTACCACAATCACACGTTCTCCGAATCGATCACGCTGCTGAGCGGTTCGGCGATCATCGAGGTTGAAGGCCGCAGCTACTCGCTGAAGAAAATGGACAACGTCGTCGTCCCAGCCGGCCGAGTTCACGCGGCAAAAAATCCCTCGACGACCGAGCCGGCCGTCTTTCACATCGCACTCGCGTCCGATTCACCGACTCGCACGTTGGTCGAAAAGTTCTTCCCGCGCCGCTCGATACCCGACGATTCGACCGGTTTCGACGGAGCCGAACGAGTCAACCGTTTCGCGACCGCGAAACGCTTTGCGGCCGGACCGAACACCGAGTTCATCGACTTCTTCAACTCAGACTTGATCCCCGGCCTCGAAATGAGCGGCGGCTACGGCCTGTTCCATCCAACCGGCCGGCTTCCCGCGCACGTCCATGATTTCGACGAGTCCATCTGCATCATCTCCGGCGAAGCGATGTGCGTCGTCGAAGGCCGCCGCTACGCAATGCGTGACGGCGCGACCGCCTTGCAGCCGCGCGGCCGAGTCCATTACTTCATCAACGAAACTCAGAGCACGATGGAAATGCTCTGGGTCTACGCTGGCCCGAAGCCCGAACGGATCGTCGTCGAAGAACGCAACGCGACTGTGGAAGGAAACCCTTGGAAGTAAGCCGGGGGCATCCCTTTCGGGATTCTCGTTGGGTCGATTGAATCCACATTGACCCCGCTCGACCGCGAGGTCGCACATGTAGGATTGAGTCGTCAGCCAGACAACGAACGTGCCTCCCTTTTTTCAGGAATCCATTCCATGCAACCTCAAGAAGCAAAACCCTCCCTCGGCGGGACTCTGCTTTGTGCCGCGATCTTCGTCGGGGCGCTCATCGGCGAGTATTTCACGTTGGGAACGTACTTCGAAGCTCAAGCTGCCAAGAGTTGGCCGACCTCAACCGGCGTCATCCAACGTTCGTCCGTGGAATCCAATCTAGTCGGCAAGACGAAGTACTCTGTTGACATTCTCTATACGTATGCGGTGAAGGGCCGCAACTTTGAATCAACGACGATCCGTGCTCGTGGTGTTTCTCCCAAAAATCCCGATGACGCAGAGACCGTTGTGAAGAAATACCCCGCCGGTGCGAAAGTCACCGTCTACCATCACCCGGAGGAACACAACCGGTCCTTTCTCGAAGTGGGTCCGGATTTCATCAATTATGTGATTATCATCAGTCCGCTCGCGATTGCCGGCTGGGCTGGCTGGTCCGTGATCGTTGATCTTCGGAAGCGTTTGGGTGGCAACGCGCGCAAAGAACTGCGTTGAGAAAATGCTTTGGAGCTCTGCTGGCCCGAACCCCAGATGCGTCGTCGAAGAACGCAACGCGACCGTGGAAGAAAACCCGTGGAAATGACCGAGCCGAATCTGTAGGCGAGTCATTCCATGACTCGCATTCGCATCCGGTCAAAGGAATCCCGTGGACATGAACGAATCGCATCCGTTTCGAGTCGCCCTGACCGCCGACTTTTACGACACCGAAGGCCGGTTGAAGTACCGTGACATCGGGCTTGATCTGCTGGAGTCCGCACCGCACATCGAAGTCAGCCGCTTCGCCGAACATCGCGCGGAGATCGAGCCGCAACAACTGGCCGGAGCCAGCGGCGTGATTGTGTTGTCCTCGCGTGTGACGGCTCGCAGTCTGTCGGCTAGCAACGACCTGTTGGCGATCGGTCGCTTCGGCGTCGGCTTCGACAGCGTGGATGTCGCGGCCTGCACCGCAGCGGACGTTGTGTTGTTCATCACGGCGGGTGCGGTCGATCATTCGGTGGCCGAAGCAACGGTCGGCTGGATGCTGGCGCTGACGCATCATGTGCGAGTCAAAGACCAGTTGGTACGCGAGGGACAGTGGGACGCTCGCAGCCGGTACATGGGGAGCGAACTTCGCAATCGGACGCTGGGCATCATCGGTTTCGGCGGCATCGGGCGGAGCGTCGTCAAATTGCTGTCCGGCTTCGGCATGAACACGCCGCTGGTCTTCGATCCGTTCGTGTCACCGGCCGTCCTCGCAGAGTCCGGTGCGCAGGCAGTGTCGCTCGATGAACTGCTGACCCAATCCGATTTCGTGTCGCTGCACTGTCCGCTCAACGAACAGACTCGCAATCTATTGACCACTCGTGAACTCTCGTTGATTAAGCCAACCGCGTATTTGCTCAACACGGCTCGCGGAGGCATCGTCGAAGAAGACGCGCTGTTCGCCGCCTTGTCCGAACGCCGTATCGCCGGAGCCGCGCTCGACTGCTTCGTCGGCGAGCCGATCACCACACCGCCGCGCTGGGCGAAGTTGGACAACGTATTGCTCGCACCGCATTCGATCGCTTGGACTGACGAACTCTTCCGAGACATCGGCCGCTCGGCGTGCCAAGGGATGATTGATTTGTCGTGTGGCCGAAAACCGCGTGGCGTCGTGAATCCGGAGGTCTTCGATCGTCCTCGCTTTCAAGCCAAGTGGAATCGGCTGAGATCCAGCTAAGTAGAGCCGCAGAGAAAAGTAGGCGAGTCACTCCGTGACTCGAAGATTCCAGTCACGGAGTGACTGGTCTACGTTCTCCGCGACAAAGTACTCGCTCACCATTGGAGCACGACGATTCATCACCGCTTTCTTTGTCTTTGCCGTTGGCTTTTGTCACCTGAGAAATGTCTGCAACCTTTCGCCGCGAAGGGACGGAAAGCAGGAATGAATTCCCGTACTCCAAAGGTCGATTGGTTGAGGACTCGCATCGAGACGCTTGGATCGCGAGAGGTTGGGTGTTCAAATCCCAAATCCTAAAGGCCGAGGAACGCTTCGCTGATCTCCTGACGTTTCTGAAGCTTGGATTTTGAAATTGAACCGTCGGGCCCTGTGTTGGATGAGGAGTCTGCTCATGCGATTTTTCACGATGCCGCGAATTCCCAGCGGTCGGGTTGTTGTTGCCAATGGACTGATAGTGCTCGGTGGATTGATTGTCGCGACATCGGCCGAGTCAATTCGCGGTGCTGAACCAACGGTGGCTGGTAAGGTCTCGTTCGATCGCGACGTGCGGCCGATCCTCTCGAACCATTGCTGGAAGTGTCACGGCCCGGACGCGAAGGAACGAAAGGCAGGGCTGCGGCTCGATCAGCTTGAGTCCGCCACGCAGCCCGCCGAATCGGGAAAGATCGCGGCCGTTCCGAACAAGCCCGCCACGAGCGAACTGCTGCGACGGATTCATGCCTCGGATGCTGATGAGCAGATGCCTCCGGCGTCGGAGAACAAGCCGCTAAGCGATGCTCAAAAGGAAATCCTCAAACGCTGGATCGAACAAGGGGCGACGTTCGAGCAGCATTGGTCGTTCCGCACGGTCGCGCGGCCGGCGCTGCCGAACATCAAGAACATCGCGTGGCCGAAGACGCCGATCGATCATTTCATTCTCGCGCGATTGGAAGCGGAGGGGTTGTCGCCGTCACCGGAAGCCGACCGCGAGACGCTGATTCGCCGAGTGACGCTCGACCTGACCGGGCTGCCTCCGACGATCGCGGAGGTTGATGACTTCCTGAACGATCGCGATGCGAACGCTTACGAGAAGGTGGTTGATCGCTTGCTCAAGTCGCCGCATTACGGCGAGCGGATGGCGCTCGACTGGCTCGATGCGTCGCGGTTCGCGGACACGAACGGCTATCACATCGACAACGGCCGCGACATGACGCGCTGGCGGAAGTGGGTCATCGACGCCTTCAATCGCAACCTGCCATTCGATCAATTCACGATTCAGCAGTTGGCCGGCGATCTGCTGCCGGAACCGACGGACGCGACGGCCGCGTTCGAGCAGAAACTCGCCAGCGGCTTTCATCGCAATCACATGATCAACTTCGAGGGAGGAGCCTTCCCGAAGGAATATCACAACGCCTACATCGTCGATCGAGTCAACACGACGGCGACGGTGTGGCTGGGTCTGACGATCGCGTGCTCGCAGTGTCACGACCACAAGTACGACCCGCTGACGCAGCGCGAGTTCTATCAGCTCTATGCCTTCTTCCATAACGTACCGGAGAACGGGCTTGATGGCCGCAAAGGGAACGCAGAACCGTTGCTGAAACTGCCGACCGACGATCAACAAAAGCAGCTCGCCGAGTTGACCGAGAACATTGCCAAACTGGACGCTCGGCTCAAGACCGCGAAAGACGATGAAGCGAAGACGGTCAAGGCTGACCTCGACCGGCTGCGCAAAATGCAAACAGAACTGGAACAGCTCATCCCCACTTCGATGGTCATGCGAGAAATGGATCAGCCGCGCGAGACGTTTGTGTTGATCCGCGGCCAGTACGACAAACCGGGCGAGAAGGTCGCTGCTGATGTCCCGGCCGTGCTGCCACGAATTCCCGACGGAGCGCCGCGCAATCGTTTAGGGTTCGCTCAATGGCTGACGCATCCGTCGCATCCGCTGACATCGCGAGTCACCGTCAATCGATACTGGCAGTCGTACTTCGGAACCGGCCTGGTGAAGACCTCTGAAGATTTCGGATCGCAGGGGGAACTGCCGTCGCATCCTGAGTTGCTCGATTGGCTGGCGAGTGAGTTCGTAGGTCAGGCTTCCCAGCCTGACATTCCGCGAAAAACTTCTGACAAACAAGTCGGGCAGGGAAGCCCGACCTACGGTTGGGACATCAAGCACCTGCAACGCTTGATCGTGACGTCGGCGACGTATCGACAAGCTAGTCGTGTTACGCCGGGGCTGACGGCGCGCGATCCAGAGAATCGGTTGCTGGCTCGTGGGCCGAGACATCGGTTGTCGGCGGAAGGGATTCGCGATCTCGCTCTGTCGGTCAGCGGGCTGTTGCAGCACAAGATCGGTGGACCGAGCGTCTCGCCCTATCAGCCACCGGGATTGTGGGAAGAATTGATGGCTCGCGCGGATGGCAAGAATTGGACGGCTCAGGAATACTCGCAGAGTCACGGAGCCGACCTGTATCGCCGGACGATGTACACGTTTTGGAAACGGACTTGTCCGCCGGCGCAGCTCGCGACTTTTGATGCGCCCGATCGCGAGACCTGCACGGTGCGTCGTGCTCGGACCAACACGCCGTTGCAAGCGCTCGTGCTGATGAATGACCCGACCTACGTTG